>NZ_FUYT01000014.1:0-77628 GCF_900167995.1 Luteibacter sp. 22Crub2.1 | reverse complement strand
GGGGCCGGTCAGGGATGACCGGCCGTTTTCGGGGAGGCAGGGACAGCCGACTCGAAAACCCCCAGTCGGAGCCCGACCCGGCCGAAGGCCATTGATATACGGCCGCGGTAGCGGCCCTTCCCTGAGGGGTCGCCGCAGGCGTGGCCGCGAGGGTCACCCCCGCCGGCTCTTCAACGCGAAACAACACACCGCGACAAAGCAAGACGCGATGGCGCAAGCCGAGCCCGCAGCACCGCTCCATGTCTGCCGCAAAAAAAACGCCCCAAAACAGGGGCGTTCTCGACCGCGGGCAAACGCACAAATTACTTGTAACGCACACCCTTGATCTCATACGTCTTCGTGCCATTCGGCGCGACGAAGTCGAACTCGTCGCCTTCGCTCTTGCCGATCAGCGCACGCGCGATCGGCGACGACACCGCGATCAGGTTCTTCTTGATGTCGGCTTCCAGGTCGCCAACGATCTGATACGTCACTTCCGTATCGTTATCGAGGTCGATCAGCTCGACGATGGCACCGAACACGATGCGCGAGCCCACCGTGAGGCGCTCGGTATCGATGATTTCGGAATTGGACAGCGCCGCTTCCAGCTCGTTGATACGGCCTTCGTTGAAGCCGTGCATCTCGCGTGCGGCGTGATACTCGGCGTTTTCCTTCAGATCGCCATGCGCACGCGCTTCCGCCACGGCGGCGACGATCTCGGGACGCTTCACGCGCTTGAGGTACTCGAGTTCGTCACGAAGACGGTCGGCACCGATGGCGGTCATGGGCGGACGGGTCGGGCTCATGCGTTCAGCTCCTTGTGCAGGTCCTGCAGGCTGTTCACTTCACCATCGGCGTGGAAGTCGAGCGAATGCACGAGGGCACGCGCGCCGGCCACGGTGGTGGAGTACGTGACGCGCTGCTGCAGCGCTTCGCGACGGATCGAGAACGAATCCGAGATGGCCTGCTTGCCTTCCGTCGTGTTGACGATATAGACGACTTCGCCGTTCTTGATCAGGTCGACGATGTGCGGACGGCCCTCGAGCACCTTGTTGATGCGCTCGCACTTCACGCCATGACCCTCGAGGAACGACGCGGTACCGGCCGTGGCCACGACGACGTAACCGCGTGCGGTGACATCCTGCGCGATGGGCAGCAGGCGCTCCTTGTCGGCATCGCGTACCGACATGAAGACCTTGCCCTTCGGCGGCGCCTTGATGCCGGCCGCCTCGTGACCGCGTGCGAACGCGGCGCCGAAGGTGCGACCCACACCCATCACCTCACCCGTGGAACGCATCTCCGGCCCGAGGATCGGGTCGACGTTCTGGAACTTCAGGAACGGGAAGATGGCTTCCTTGACCGAGTAGTACGACGGGATGATTTCCTTCGTCGCGCCCTGGTCGGCGAGCGTACGGCCGGCCATGGCGCGCGCGGCGATCTTCGCCAGCGACATGCCGGTGGCCTTGCAGACGAACGGCACCGTGCGCGAAGCGCGCGGGTTCACTTCGAGGATGAACACCTCGTCACCCTGGATCGCGAACTGCGTGTTCATCAGGCCGATGACCTTCAGCTCACGCGCCAGCTCGGTGACCTGGCGGCGCATTTCGTCCTGCACTTCCTGCGAGAGGGAGTACGGCGGCAGCGAGCACGACGAGTCGCCGGAATGCACGCCGGCCTCTTCGATGTGCTCCATGATGCCGCCGATCAGCACGTTGCCTTCGGCATCGGCGACGATGTCGACGTCCACTTCCACGGCGTGATCGAGGAAACGGTCGAGCAGTACCGGCGAATCGTTGGACACCTGCACGGCGTCGCGGATGTAGCGCGAGAGGTCGGCGTCGGCGTAGACGATTTCCATGGCGCGGCCACCGAGCACGTAGCTCGGGCGGACCACCAGCGGATAGCCGATCTCACGGGCCAGCGCCAGCGCTTCGTCGGCGTTGCGCGCGGTGCGGTTCGGCGGCTGCTTGAGCTTGAGCTTCTCGATGAGCTGCTGGAAGCGCTCACGGTCTTCCGCCAGGTCGATCGACTCTGCCGAGGTACCGATGACCGGCACGCCGGCGGCTTCGAGCGCACGCGCCAGCTTGAGCGGGGTCTGACCGCCGTACTGCACGATGACGCCCTTGGGTTTTTCGAGGTCGACGATCTCCAGCACGTCTTCGAGCGTCAGCGGCTCGAAGTACAGGCGGTCGGAGGTGTCGTAGTCGGTCGAGACGGTTTCCGGGTTGCAGTTGACCATGATGGTTTCGAAACCATCCTCGCGCAGCGCGAGCGCCGCGTGCACGCAGCAGTAGTCGAACTCGATACCCTGGCCGATGCGGTTCGGACCGCCGCCCAGCACGATGATCTTGTCGCGGTTGGTCGGGTTGGCTTCGCACTCTTCCTCGTACGTGGAATACATGTACGCGGTGGTGGTGGCGAACTCGGCGGCGCAGGAGTCGACGCGCTTGTAGACCGGGCGGACGCCCAGCGTACGACGCACGTGACGCACGGCGGCTTCGTTGGTGTCGACCAGCTCGGCCAGACGCGCATCGGAGAAGCCCATGCGCTTGAGCTCGCGCATGCGCGGTTCGTCCAGCGCGGTCAGGCCCTGGCGCTGCACTTCGCCTTCGGTCATCACGATGTCTTCGAACGCGGCCAGGAACCACGGATCGATACGGGTCAGCGCATAGACCTCTTCCAGCGACAGGCCGGCGCGGAAGGCATCGGCCACGTGGAACACGCGGTCCGGACGCGGCTCACGCAGTTCGCGCTTGAGCGTCTGGAAACCTTCTTCGCTACCGATGTCCAGGCCGGTGGGGTTGAGGCCGGTCTTGCCGATCTCGAGGCCACGCAGAGCCTTCTGCATCGACTCGGTGAAGGTACGACCCATCGCCATCACCTCGCCCACCGATTTCATCTGGGTGGTGAGGCGCGCGTCGGCGGCCGGGAACTTCTCGAAAGCGAAGCGCGGAATCTTGGTGACGACGTAATCGATGGACGGCTCGAACGAGGCCGGGGTGAGACCGCCGGTGATGTCGTTCTTCAGTTCGTCCAGCGTGTAGCCGACAGCGAGCTTGGCGGCGACCTTGGCGATCGGAAAGCCGGTGGCCTTGGAGGCCAGTGCCGACGAACGCGACACCCGCGGGTTCATCTCGATGACGACCACGCGCCCGTCTTCGGCGTTGATACCGAACTGCACGTTGGAGCCGCCGGTGTCCACACCGATCTTGCGCAGCACCGCGATGGAGGCGTTACGCAGGCGCTGGTATTCCTTGTCGGTCAGCGTCTGTGCCGGCGCGACGGTGATCGAGTCGCCCGTGTGCACGCCCATCGGATCGAAGTTTTCGATCGAGCAGACGATGATGCAGTTGTCCGCCTTGTCGCGGACCACTTCCATCTCGAATTCCTTCCAGCCAAGCACCGACTCTTCGACCAGCACTTCGTGCACGGGCGAGAGTTCGAGGCCGCGGCCGACGATCTCGACGAATTCTTCCTTGTTGTATGCGATGCCGCCACCCGAACCACCCAGCGTGAAGCTGGGGCGGATGATGGTCGGGAAGCCGACCGTGGCCTGGATTTCCAGCGCCTGTTCCATCGAGCGGGCGACCTCGGCCTTCGGGCACTCCAGACCGATCTCGGCCATGGCGATGCGGAACAGGTTGCGGTCTTCCGCCATGCGGATGGCTTCGCGCGACGCGCCGATCAGCTCGACGTTGTATTTCTCGAGCACGCCGTTGTCGGCGAGGTCGAGGGCGCAGTTGAGACCGGTCTGGCCGCCCATCGTCGGCAGGATCGCGTCGGGGCGCTCCTTGGCGATGATGCGCTCCACCGTCTGCCAGTTGATCGGCTCGATGTAGACGGCGTGGGCCGTGTCCGGGTCGGTCATGATCGTCGCCGGGTTCGAATTGACCAGGACGACGCGGTAACCCTCTTCCTTCAGCGCCTTGCAGGCCTGGGCGCCGGAATAGTCGAACTCGCAGGCCTGGCCGATGACGATCGGGCCGGCACCGATGACGAGGATGGTCTTGATGTCTGTGCGCTTGGGCATGGTATCTCTCGCAAACGAAGCGGATGGATGAACGGAAGGGCCAGCGGCGCGTCAGGACGCGCGCTTGGCCTTGTGCTCTTCCATCGAGGCGATGAACGTGTCGAACAGGTAACCGACGTCCTCCGGACCGGGGCTGGCTTCCGGGTGTCCCTGGAAACAGAACGCGGGGCGGTCCGTCAGGGCGAAGCCCTGCAGCGAGCCGTCGAACAGCGAGGTGTGGGTGACGCGCACGTTGGCCGGCAGCGTGGCCGGATCCACCGCGAAGCCGTGGTTCTGCGAGCTGATCAGCACGCGGCCGGTGTCGTGATCCTTCACCGGATGATTGGCGCCGTGGTGACCGAACTTCATCTTCAGCGTCTTCGCGCCGACGGCCAGCGCCAGGATCTGATGCCCCAGGCAGATGCCGAACAGCGGGATCTTCGTATCGAGGATCCGCTTCGTCGCTTCGATCGCGTAGTCGCACGCGGCCGGGTCGCCCGGGCCATTGGCCAGGAAGACGCCGTCCGGATTCATCGCCAGCACGTCATCGGCGGGCGTCTGCGCCGGCACCACGGTGATGTCGACACCGCGGCCGGCGAGCAGGCGCAGGATGTTCTGCTTCACACCGAAGTCGTAGGCGACGACCCTGAACTTCTTCGGCGCGTTGTAGAACGCCTGCTTGTCGAGGTCGTACACACCTTCAGACCACTGATAGGTCCGGGTGGTGCTGACGACCTTGGCGAGGTCCATGCCATTGAGGCCTTCGAAGCCGCGCGCCTTGGCGACGGCGGCATCGGCGTCGATCGCGTCACCGGCGACGATGCAGCCGCTCAGCGCGCCCTTCTCGCGAAGGATGCGTGTGAGGCGACGCGTGTCGATACCGGCGATGGCGACGATGCCGTTGCGCTCGAGATACTGCGGCAGGGGCTCGACGCTGCGCCAGTTGCTGGCAAGGCGCGGCACGTCGCGGACGATGAGGCCCGCCGCGTGGACGCGGTCGGCTTCGACGTCGACATCGTTGGTGCCGGTGTTGCCGATGTGCGGATAGGTCAGCGTGACGATCTGACGGGAGTACGAGGGGTCGGTCAGGATTTCCTGATAACCGGTCATGGCGGTGTTGAACACCACCTCACCAATCGTCTCACCACGGGCACCGACCGCGTGGCCGTGAAAAATGCTGCCGTCTTCGAGAGCAAGCAGAGCAGGAGTACGCATGGGATGGCCGCCTTCGGGTGCAGCAAAGCCCGCAAGCCTGCATTTAGCGGCTCGTGGGCCTTGGGGATATAGGGGTCGCTGGGCGGGTAAGAATGATAGGCGCCAGGGCCCGTTTTGTCCACCGCAAAACGATGAACGACCCTGCGGCGGAATATCGCTGGTGAACAGGTCCGACGCGATACAATGGCGCCCGAGCCAGACCACCGAGAACCACCGCATGCTGCTCGACCCCGCCCGCCTGGACCGTCCCGACACCGACATCCGGCACGAGCCCTTTTCGTTCATGATCGCCCACGGCCAGCTGCCGGACGAGTCGCGATCCGAACTGGACCGCGACTTCCCGCAATACACAAGCGCCGGCTTCTTCCCCTACGACGCCAGCGACTGCGGCCCGTCCGTGAACGAGCTGGTCAAGCAGATGACCTCGCGCCAGTTCTCTTCCGCGATCGGTAAACACCTCGGTATTCCCGGGCTGGAGAACTATCCCACTCTGGTCACGATCTGCCGCCTGCTCAACCGCCGGCACGGCACCATCCACACCGACAGCAAGTCCAAGATCGCCACCGCGCTGATCTACCTCAACCCGATGTGGCCGGATACCAGCGACGGCTGCCTGCGTTTCCTCAGCTCGATCAATGACATCGACGACATCGTCGCGCCGGAGCTGAAGCCGCTTTACGGGGAGTTCGCCGTGTTCCGCCGGGCCGAGAACTCCTTCCATGGTCACCTGCCCTATGAGGGCGAGCGCCGGGTCATTCAGGTCGCCTGGCTGACCTCCGAAGAGGAGAAAGCCCGCAAGACCAAGCGGGGCAAGTTCTCGCGGGTGTTCAAGAAGATCTTCGGAAAGCTGGACCGGAAGGTGGGTGCCGATCGCGACCGGAACGCCTCGCATCCGGACTGAGTTTGGCTGAATTCGTCGGCGGGCGGGCTCTCGCCAGAGCCGATCTTCCGTCCCTCACCGCACCCCGAACCACCAGCCGACGAACACGGCAAACACGCCGTACAGCGCGCCGATCGGCATCAGCCAGCGCGCTTCCACCGACCCATGCCGGAACATCGCCCACAACGCGATCACCGCCACCATCGTGACGCCGCCAGCCACGATCAGCGGCGTATCGAACAGCCACGGCGTAGCGAACAACGCCATCGAGCTGGGAATGGTCGCCTGAATCATCATGGCGCCGGAGATGTTGGCCAGCGCCAGCCGCTCCTTGCCCTGACGCACCCAGATCAGCGCGTTAACCGTTTCGGGCAGCTCGGTTGCCACGGGGCTCAGCACCAGCGCGACGATGTGCGGCGACAGGTGGAAGAACTCACCGAAGGCTTCGAGCTGCCACACGAAGGTGCGCGACGCGATGGCGATGACGATCAACGCCAGGCTGGTTTGCAGCGCGATCCAGCCCATCGTCGGATCGGCGTCATTCGGGCGGAAGGTCAGCGGCTCGAGCTCTTCCTCCTCAGGCGCCGTGCTGTCGTCACGCATCTCGCGCCACACGTAGGCCACGTACGCGAGCAGGAAAAGCACGCCGAGCCAGGGCTTCCATGCGAACGCGACGAGACCCAGGCCGACTTTTACGACGAAGATCGCAAGGAACCACGACTGATCGCGCGCGAGACGCTGGTTATCGACACGCACCCGGAGGTCGGGGCGCTTCAGGCGCTTACGGCCCGCATACAGAGCGAATCCGACCACGGCGTACGCGATGGTCGCGAGCACCAGTGGGCCACCGAGGGCCGCACCGACGCCGATGTCCTTAGCCGCGGCATCCTTGCCGAACATCACGGCGACGAACGTCACCGCGCTTTCGGGAAGCGCCGTACCGAAGGCCGCGAGGACCGTACCGGTAGCGGTGGCGCCGAGGTTGAGCTTGCGCCCGAACCATTCGACGCCGTTGACGAAGTATTCGCACGCGAAATAGATGGCCCCGGCCGAAACCAGGAAGAGAAAGCATGTCAGCAGCATGTTTTATCTAAGGCCGAGCGAGCGAGAAAATACCGATGGCTCAACGACACCGCTCGCCCGGCCTGGGTAAGCATGTCGCTGGCCAAAGGTCTCGCCGGGCCGGCGACGCACCGTGCGTGCGTCGCTGCCGTTCGCGCCATGGGGCACAAGGCCACCAAGTCTGTTGACGCGAACTCTCCTGGGTACGGAGATGGCTACTCCCCAATGACTTCGGGGCGGATATTAACACGTGCTCTCAGATCAGGTGAGAGCGATTCTTACGCAGAGCATCAAACCTTCGCGGCGATTACGTCTTCGATCGTCCAGGTCCCTGGCGCACGCCCGGCGATCCACGCCGCGGACTCCAGCGCGCCGCGCGCGAAGATGGACCGATCCGTCGCGCGATGCCCCAGCTCGATACGCTCGCCCTGCCCCATCAGCAACGCCTGGTGCTCACCGACGATATCGCCGCCGCGCACAACGGCGAAGCCGATCGTCCCCGCCTTACGCGCGCCGGGACGGCCCTCTCTCGAATAGACGGCCAATTCATCCAGCGTCGCGCCACGTCCCGCGGCCGCGGCGTGCCCCAGTGCCAGCGCGGTACCCGACGGAGCGTCTTCCTTCCGGTTGTGATGGGCCTCGACGATATCGAGGTCCCAGCCAGGCAGTGCCGCGGCGGCTTCACGAAGCAGCCGCGTCAGAACGGCGACACCGAGACTGAAATTGGCGGCATGCAGGACAGCGATGCGTTCCGATGCTTTCGCGAGGCGCTCGGTCTGCTCAGGACCGAGGCCGGTACTGCCGGTCACCAGTGACGCACCACTCGTCTCACAGTAGTCCAGCGCGGAGGCGAGACCCTCCGGACCGCTGAAGTCGATGACGACGTCGATGTCGGAGGCATCGTTCCAGTCGCTGAAGCGAAGCGCCGACACGTCGCCATAGGCCGCCTTGCCCAGACGCGCGGAGTTCGACGAGACGATGGCGCGAACGAGTTCGAAGCGTTCGTCGTCGCGGACAAGACCGAGCAGCGCATGGCCCATCCGGCCGGATGCGCCGCTGACGGCGAGACGGACGGGACGGGTCATGAAGTGACCCTGGACCAGAAGTCTTTCACCCCATCGATGAACGTCGTCGAGCGCGGCGTATGCTTGGCCGCCTCTTCGCCGACGAACGTCGCTTCGAGCTGGGTAAGCAACTCTCGCTGTTCCTTGGTCAGGCGAACCGGCGTCTCGACCACGACGGTGCACACCAGGTCACCCGTACGACCGCCGCGAACGGACTTCACGCCACGACCGCGCATGCGGAACTGATGCCCCGTCTGCGTCTCGGGCGGCACGTTGACGGCGACTTCGCCCTCGAGCGTCGGGACCATCAGTTCGGTACCGAGCGCGGCCTGAGCGAAACGAATCGGCACTTCGCAATACAGATCGCTGCCATCGCGCTGGAAGATTGCGTGCTCGCGCACACGCACTTCCACGTACAGATCGCCCGACGGTGAACCGGCCGGGCCGGCTTCGCCCTGCCCGGTCAGACGGATGCGGTCGCCGTTGTCGACGCCGGCCGGAATCTGCACCGACAGCGTGCGTTCTTCTTCCAGACGGCCTTCGCCGTGGCATTTCTTGCAGGGCTTGTCGATCTTCTGGCCGGAGCCGTGACAGGTCGGGCAAGCCTGCTGAATCGAAAAGATGCCGTTCTGCATGCGCACGCGGCCATGGCCGGCGCAGGTGCTGCATTTGGAGACCTTGCCGTCTTCCGAACCGCTACCGTTGCAGTGATGGCAATTGACCTGGGTCGGAATCTCGATCTTCTTCTCGACGCCGAAGACGGCTTCCTCGAGATCCAGGTCCATCATGTAGCGCAGGTCGGCACCGCGACGCGCACGCTGGCGTCCGCCGCCACCGCCGAAGATGTCGCCGAAGATGTCGCCAAAGATATCGCCGACGTCGCCAAAACCGGCGCCGCCGCCACGACCGAAGCCACCGCCTTCGAAGGCGGCATGGCCATGCTGATCGTACGCCGCGCGCTTCTGCGCATCGGACAGCACGTCGTAGGCCTCCTTGGCTTCCTTGAATTTCTCGATCGCAGTCGGATCGTCCGGATTGCGGTCGGGGTGGTACTTCATCGCCACGCGACGGAAGGTCGTCTTGAGGTCGCCCTCGGTCACGGTGCGCTCGACACCGAGAATTTCGTAGTAGTCGCGCTTGCTGCTCATTACACGCTTGCTTTCCCTGGACGGACGAACGCGCCGAGAGGTTTCCCTTCGACGCGATCGTGCCGGTTAACCGTTGTCACACCGCGGGCGCCGGGCCCGCGGTGTGCCGTTGCTCTACAGGACGAAATTACTTCTTCTCGTCCTTGACCTCGGTGAACTCGGCGTCCACCACGTCATCCGGCTGAGCCGAGCCGCCGCCCGGTGCCGACTGCTGCGCGGTGTCCTGCGTGCCGCCACTGGACTGAGCCGCGGCGGACAGCGCCTGAGCGACCTGCTCCAGGTTGGTGATCTTCGCCTCGATGGCGTCCTTGTCTTCGCCGGTCAGCGCCTTCTCGAGTTCCGACACCGCGCCATCGATGCTGGCGAGCTGCTCGGCCGGGATCTTGCCGCCGTGCTCCTTGAGCTGGCTGCGCGTGGCATGGACGAGCTGGTCGCCCTTGTTACGCGTCTGCACCAGGTCGTGGAACTTACGGTCTTCTTCGCGGTTGGCTTCCGCGTCGGCGACCATGCGTGCGACTTCGTCATCCGACAGGCCCGAACCGGCCTTGATCTCGATCTTCTGTTCCTTGCCGGTGTCCTTGTCCTTCGCGGACACGTGCAGGATGCCGTTGGCGTCGATGTCGAAGGTCACTTCGATCTGCGGCTGACCGCGCGGTGCCGAACGGATACCGGAGAGGTCGAACTTGCCCAGCGACTTGTTCGCATTGGCACGCTCGCGCTCGCCCTGCAGCACGTGCACGGTCACGGCGGTCTGGTTGTCGTCGGCGGTCGAGAAGGTCTGCGAGGCCTTGGTCGGCACCGTGGTGTTCTTCTCGATGAGCTTGGTCATCACGCCGCCCATCGTCTCGATACCGAGCGACAGCGGGGTCACGTCGAGCAGCAGCACGTCCTTGACCGTACCGCCCAGCACGCCACCCTGAATCGCGGCGCCGACGGCGACGGCTTCATCCGGGTTGACGTCCTTGCGCGCTTCCTTGCCGAAGAAGTCCTTCACGGCTTCCTGGACCTTGGGCATGCGGGTCTGGCCACCGACGAGGATCACCTCGTTGATGTCGGAGATCTTCAGGCCGGCATCGTTCAGCGCCGTGCGGCACGGATCGATGGTGCCCTTGACCAGGTCTTCTACCAGCGACTCCAGCTTGGCGCGGGTCAGTTTGATGTTGAGATGCTTCGGACCCGTCGCGTCGGCCGTGACGTACGGCAGGTTGACGTCGGTCTGGTGCGCGGACGAGAGCTCGATCTTGGCGCGCTCGGCGGCGTCCTTCAGACGCTGCAGGGCGAGCTGATCCTGGCGCAGGTCGATGCCCTGCTCCTTCTTGAACTCTTCCACGAGGTAATCGATGACGCGATTGTCGAAATCTTCGCCGCCGAGAAAGGTGTTGCCGTTGGTCGAGAGCACTTCGAACTGCTTCTCGCCGTCGACGTTGGCGATTTCGATGATGGACACGTCGAACGTGCCGCCGCCCAGATCGTACACGGCGATCTTGCGGTCGGCCGTCGAGGTCTTGTCCAGACCGTAGGCCAGCGCGGCAGCGGTCGGCTCGTTGATGATGCGCTTGACCTCGAGGCCCGCGATCTTGCCGGCGTCCTTGGTGGCCTGGCGCTGGCTGTCGTTGAAGTAGGCCGGCACGGTGATGACGGCCTCGGTCACGGCCTCGCCAAGGAAGTCCTCGGCGGTTTTCTTCATCTTCATGAGGACCTTCGCGGACACTTCCTGCGGGGCCATCTTCTTGCCATCGGCGGTCTGCACCCATGCGTCGCCGTTATCGTGCGCGACGATGCCGTACGGAACCAGCTTGAGGTCCTTCTGGACTTCGGCGTCGGTGAACTTGCGGCCGATGAGGCGCTTCACCGCGTAGAAGGTGTTCTTGGGGTTGGTGACGCTCTGACGCTTGGCCGGCGCACCCACCAGGACTTCGTTGTCCTTGGTGAAAGCGACGATGGACGGCGTGGTGCGATCGCCCTCAGCGTTTTCGATAACGCGCGCGGTCGAACCTTCCATCACTGCGACGCAGGAGTTGGTCGTACCGAGGTCGATGCCGATGATCTTGGCCATTGAAGTTGCTCCGTATTTCTAAGCGGCCCCCGCGGCCGCGACTGGTTTGGAAAATGGGGGTGTGCCCCATCGATTCAATATCTGGTGAGACTCCCCGCGGCGCGAAACCGACGCCGGACGGGGTTTGGTTCAGTTGTCGCGAACCACCGCCACGAGAGCCGGACGCAACAGGCGGTCGTTCAGGACGAACCCCTTCTGCACCACGGCCACCACGGTGTTCGGCGCGTGCTCGTTCGATTCGACCGAGCTGATCGCCTGGTGATGCTCCGGGTTGAACGGCTGGTGCAGCGGGTCGACGACCGAAAGGCCGTTGGCCTGGGTCACCTTCTCCAGCTGCTTCAGCGACATTTCCAGCCCCTCGCGCAGCGTCTTCGCGTCGGCCGTCTGATTGGCCAGGCCCAGCGCGATGCCGTCGTACACCGGCAGCAGGTCGCCCAGCAGCTTCTCGTTGGCGAAACGGCGGGCCTGGTCGAGGTCACGCTGCATGCGGCGGCGCTGGTTCTCGATCTCCGCCTTCTCGCGCAGGACCGTCTCGCGGGCCTGGGCCAGCTCGACTTCCATCGCGGCAAGCTGGGCGTTCAGCGCGTCGAGCTCGGACTGTGCGCCGTTCTCGTCGACACCGCCGTCCTGCGCCTGATCCGGCGCATGGGGATCGTTGTTCTGCATGGTTACTCCAAATGTCAGCTTCACGGCCCTCCCTCGGGAAGGGCCGAACATTCGCGGGAAATACTAAACCCGCCTCCCGTGCCGGTTTATGAGGTCGCCGCGGCGCGATTCAAGGCGTCACTGAGCAGTCCGGCCGTGGCTTGTACCACGGGAATCACCCGCTCATATGCCATACGCGTCGGTCCAATAACTCCGATCGCGCCCAGCATCCGGCCGCTGGTGCCGTAGGTGGCGGTGACGATACTGCACCCGTCGAGGGCGGAAAAACCGGATTCCTCGCCGATGAACAGGCGCACGCCGGGCGCCTGGACGCACATTTCCATCAGCTGAAGCAGATCGCGCTTCTGCTGGAAGGCGTCGAAGAGGTCGCGAAGCCGCTCGATATCGGCCAGCTCCGAGTACCCCATCAGATTGGTCTGACCGCTCACCAGCACGTCGTCCGCATCCTCGACGGGGGTGAACGACGCGGTGGCCAGCTCCACCACGCTGGCCAGCTGGCGATTGAGCTCGCCCCCGGCCTCGCGCAGTTCGGTGGCGAGGTGCGCCCGGATGTCCGCCAGACGGAAGCCGGCGAACTGAGCGTTGAGATAGTTGGCCGCCTGCTCCAGCTCCGTGGCATCCAGCGGCCTGGCCAGCTGAACCACCCGGTTCTGCACCTGGTTGTCCGAGAACACCAGGATCACGAGGACCCGGGCGTCGGGCAGATTGACGAAGTCGATGTGGCGCAGCGGAAAATCGCCCTGGCGCGGCACCGTGACCACGCCGGCGAAGCGGGTCATCGCCGAAAGCAGGTTCGAGACGTTGCCCAGCAGGTCGCGCGTGGTCGTCTGGTGCGGTGGCAGCCCGCCCTGCAGGCGAGCCATGTCGTCGCGCGGCAGCGGCTTCAGTTCGAGCAGACTGTCGACGAACAGGCGAAGGCCGCGCGGCGTCGGAATACGCCCCGCCGAGGTGTGGGGCGATGCCACGAGGCCCGCTTCTTCCAGGTCCGCCATGATGTTGCGGATGGTCGCCGGACTCACTTCCAGGCCGGACGAACGCGCCAGCGTGCGTGAGCCCACCGGCTCACCGTCGGAAAGGTATTGCGATATGAGGGTCCGCAGCAGCCGGCGCGCTCGTGCATCGATGTCGTGACCGGAGAACGGATTCATGCGCCTGGCTGGTGTGGGAAAGGGGTTGGAAGCTCGCGCTATCAATAAGGTCTCGCCGCCTCGCTTGCAAGTCTCGGCTTATGCGACTCGCCTCCCGCTACAATCGGCGCGATTCCATCCGCCGCCTGGTCCTCATGCTCACGTCGCTCTACGTCCGCCAGTTCGCCGTCGTCGAAGAAGCCGAGATTGCCTTCGGTCCGGGCCTTACCGTGGTCAGCGGCGAGACCGGCGCGGGCAAGTCCCTGCTGGTGGATGCCCTGATGCTGCTGGCGGGCGCCCGCGCGGACAGCGGCATGGTCCGGGCCGGCAGCGACCGCGCCGAGCTGGCCGCCGAATTCGACCTCACCGGCCTGCCCGAAGCCACCGAGTGGCTCCGCCAGGAAGAACTGGACGATGGCGAGACCTGCCAGCTGCGTCGGGTGATCCGCACCGAAGGCAGCTCGCGCGGCTGGATCAACGGCCGCCCGGCCAGCCTCGCCCAGATGTCGGCGCTGGCCTCGCTGATCGTCGAGATCCACGGCCAGCACGAGCACCAGGCCCTGCTTTCGCGCCAGCATCAGATGGCTTTGCTGGATGCCTACGCGGGCAACGAGGTCTTGCAGACGAGCGTCCGCGACACGGCCAAAGCCTGGCGCGACGCCGTGGCGCGCATTCGTACGCTGTCCGGCGGCGATGACCGCGAGCGCCAGATCGAGCTGCTCGCCCACGAACTGGAAGAACTCGACCGCTGGGCCCTCGCGCCCGCCGCGCTCGAAGACCTCGAAGCCCAGCATCGCCGGCTGGCCAATGCCGGCCGGCTGGCCGAGGGCGCCAATGGCGTCGTTGAAATCCTCGACGGCGAAAGCGAATTCGCTGTCGGCCGCGCCCTGTTGCGCGCCCATGCTGAGGTGTCGCGCCTGGCCGAGCTGGACGCCTCGCTCGTCCCGACCCTGGAGCTGCTCGACAGCGCCCAGATTCAGGTCGGCGAAGCCGTCGACGGCCTGAGCCGCTACGCGCAGGATGTCGAACTGGATCCCGAACGGCTGGCCGAGGTGGACACCCACCTCACGCACCTTCATGACCTCGCCCGCCGCTACCGCTTGCCCATCGAGGAACTGACGGCCAAGGCCGAGGAAGTCCGCGAGCGCCTTGCGGAACTGGAAGGCGCCGGGGATGCGCTCGACCGTCTGGGTCGCGAGCGCGATCGTCTGCGCAAGGCATGGGATGACGCCGCATCGTCGCTGTCGAAAGCCCGCGCCGACGCCGCAGGCCGACTCGGCGCCACGGTGGCCGCGTTGATGGGTGAGCTGGGCATGGGCGGCGGCCGTCTCGAAGTGTCGCTCGAACCGGCCGAGGGCGACGACCCGGATCCGCAGGGCCGCGAGCGCTGCGAACTGCTGGTCAGCGCCAACCCCGGCCAGCCGCCACGCCCGTTGCGCAAGGTGGCCTCGGGTGGCGAACTCGCCCGCATCAGTCTGGCGATCGAAGTCGCCACGCTGGGCAACGACAACATCGGCTGCATGATCTTCGACGAAGTGGATACCGGCATCGGCGGTGCCGTCGCCGAGGTGGTCGGCCAAAAGCTGCGCGCGCTGGGCGAAAAGGTGCAGGTACTCTGCGTCACCCACCTGCCCCAGGTGGCGGCGCAAGGTCACTCACACCTGCGCGTGGCCAAGGAGAGCGACGGCGATTCGACCCGTACGCGTATCCATCCGCTGGATGCGTCCGGCCGTCGTGACGAGCTGTCGCGCATGCTGGGTGGCGTCGAGATTACGAAAGAGACGCGGGCGCACGCGAAGAAAATGCTGGATCGGGCTCAGGGGTGACCGTCAGGTCCTGATGAGCCCCCGCTCCTGAGCCATCCGATAAAGGTCCAGCTCCGACCCGGCATTGAGCTTGTTCATCACCGCCGCCCGGTGGATGTAAATCGTCTTCTGCCCGATCCCCAGTTCCGCCGCGACCTGTTTCGGCGCGCGCCCCGCCGCGAGTAAGAGGAATACCTCCCGCTCTCGTGCCGTCAGGCGGCTGAACGGATCCAGATCCGCCGAAGGCCGTCCCGAGCGCCGCTGACGCAGATCCGAACTGAGATATTGCTCACCACTAAGGACCGAACGCACCGCGGCGACGAGTTCTTCGGGCGCGACACCCTTGGTCACATAGCCGCGCGCACCGCGACGCAGCGCCTCGGAAACGTAAGGTTCGCCGTCATGCATGCTCAGCACGACGATCTTCATCCCGGGCGAAATACTCGCGAGATGCTCGATGAGCGGGAGGCCGCTACCGTCGGGAAGCGACAGATCCACCGCCACCAGGTCGGGGCGATGCTGGGTGACCGCATCGACAGCCTCGTCGGCATTGCGGGCTTCGGCAACGACGTCCAGATCGGGTTCAAGCTCGATGAGTCGCTTGAAACCCTCACGGACGATGGCATGGTCATCTACAAGAGCGATTCTTGGCATGCACAGAATGTAACAGGCAATCCCGACGCGTGCGTATGGGCGACGCCGAGCGTCGGGGCGGCACATCCGCCGTGTAACATTCGGGCATGCGACTACACGCGCCTTCCCGATTCGCCGGTCCCCTGCTAGCGCTCGCCTACGCGGCGATCTGGATCATGCTCTGGCCTACCGAGCAGCCCTACTGGGTGCTGCCGTTTGGCCTGCGCTTCGGTGCGCTGCTACTCACCCGCACCCGCAACTGGTTCTGGATCCTCGGCGCGGAACTCGCCGGCAGCATGATCTGCGAATGGCGCAGCGGCCTGCCCATCGGCGGCGCCGGCTTTCTGCTCGGCGACGCGCCGGAGCCCCTGATGGTGGCCGCGTGCCTTTGGCTGCTTCGCCGCGCCCACCTGCACGCCAGCCTGGGCACCCCGGAAGACGTCGCCCGCCTGCTGCTCTCGGCGATGGTGACGGCCACGGTCGCCACCGCCGGCAACGCCGCCATGATGGCCTCGCTGCACCCGGCCGCGCCGGTCGAGATGCTGGGCACCACCTTCGGCAGCGACCTGCTCGGTAACTACCTCGGCGTTCTGCTGGTCGTGCCGGTGATGATCCTCGTCTTTCGCGAGCGCCCCACGCAGTCGTCCATGGCCGAGCTCCTGCTCGACGGCCTGCTCGTCATGCTGCCCTCGCTGGCCATCCTGATCACCCTGGCCGAGTATTCTCCGCAGCCGCAGTTCGCCCGCGTGCTGTCACTGGCACCGGTGCTCTTCTTCGCCTTCCGTCATGGCTGGCGTGGCGCGGGCCTGGCCATGCTCATAACAAGCGTGGGCCTGAATGTCACCGAAGACATGATCGGGCGCGGCGCTCCCACGGCGGCGGCCCATCTGTTCCTTGCCGTGGCCGGCACCGGCACGCTGATGCTCGGCGCAGCCACCGACGCGCTTCGCCGCAGCAGCGAGCGCGTCGCCCAGCAGAACACCCACCTCGCCGCCGCCAACCAGCGCCTGGATCAGCTGGCCCGTCAGCTGCGCGACGCCGCCCGCGGCAACCTCCAGGCGGAGGAAAACCTGCGCCGACACATGGCCGCCGAGCTGCATGACGAACTCGGACAGAACCTCACCGCGATCCAGACCCACCTGAAACTGGCCCAGGCGCGGCTAGGCAGCGCGGGCATGGAGGACATCGGTAAATCCATCAACGGCATCCTTGGGCACATGCGCAAGGCGCTGCACAAGATGCTCGACAGTCTGCGCCCCTCGGTGCTCGACGAGTTCGGATTGCTGCGCGCACTGGACGAAGGCCCGATCCGCGACATGCTGACCGCCGCGGGCATCCATTACGTCACCGACCTGCGGGGCGAGCCCCGCCTGCTGGACGAGGACACGCTGACCGCTATCTACCGCGTCGTCCAGGAGAGCGCGACCAACGTCGTCCGCCACTCCGGCGCCAGCCGGATGGCCCTGCGCCTGCGCATCGGCATGCGCGACAGCGGCCCGGTCGCCATCCTCGACATTCGTGACGACGGCACCGGCCTGCCCTCCACCCCCAAACCCGCAAGAACCGACGGCGGCGGGCGCGGACTACAGGGCATGAGTGACCGAATCACCGCGCTTGGAGGCCTCTTCCGGATCCGGCCCGAGCCCGTCGGACTGCACCTCCGCGTGTTGCTCCGCAGCACAAGTATCGGAATGAGCATAGGAAATTTTCCAATACCGGGTCAGTGAACACTTCGTTACGATCCCATTATCGATGTGGGGGAGCCGCCGTCGAGAGACGGTGAGCCCAGGTCGGTCGTGGGGACGATCGACCTGATGAGGCGACAGGATGTCGGCCTCGCCGGTTCGAAGTGGGCAGACGTGAATCCAGCGAGCAACTCGCGATCCACGTTCCACAACGAAGCGGATCAAGCCGCCGGTGGACAGGAGTCCGCCGGCGGCGTTTTTTATGGGCGCCCGAAATGTCGTCGCCAACGCCCCTTGCCTGAATCACGCCCACGAAAAAGGCCCCCGAAGGGGCCCTCTCACCGCGAGCGAAAGCCTGACTCAGCGCTTCTTCTTGGGCCGCACGTACAGCACCAGGCTGTGGTCTTCGATGACGTATCCGTGGCGGTCGGCGATCTCGTGCTGGAGGCGTTCGATCTCCTCGCTGATGAACTCGATCACTTTCCCGCTGTCAACGTCGATCATGTGGTCATGATGCTTGCCGCGGTCCAGCTCGTAGACGGCCTGCCCACCTTCGAAGTTGTGCTTCATTACGATGCCGGCAGCTTCGAACTGGGTCAGCACCCGATACACTGTGGCAAGCCCGATGTCCTCCTGGTGCGCAAGCAGACGCTTGTAGATGTCTTCAGCCGTGAGGTGGCGTTCGTCCGCCTCTTCGAAGATCTGCAGGATCCGCATGCGCGGATGTGTGACTTTGAGCCCCGCCCTGCGGAGCTCTTTGGTTTCCTGGTCCATATAGACCCCCTCGCGGTGCCGTCAGGCGCTTAGTGTATCATCGCAGGCTTCACGATCCGGACGTTACTACGCATGCATAAGCTCATCCGCACGCTGGGTTTGGCCATGATGGCGGTTGCCATCGCGGGCTGTGGCCTCGTCTATACCCCCGACGTGCAGCAGGGCAACCTGCTAGACAAGAAAAACGTCGACCAGCTGCAGCCGGGCATGACCAAGCGTCAGGTCCTGGTGCTGCTGGGCACCCCCTCGGTCACCTCGCCTTTTGACCAGGATCGCTGGGATTACGTGTCCACCTTCTCCCACCGCGGCCAGAAGATGACCACCCGTACGCTCACCCTGACCTTCAACAACGACACGCTGGTCCGCACCGAAGGCGATTTCTTCGCCCAGGACGCGCAGCAGCTGCTGAAGGACTCCGAGAAGTACAAGGCCAATCCGGTCGGCGGCGCCCAGGGTGACAAGAACACCAGCGCTGACGACAAGAAGGACGACGGTGGCGTGTTCGGTGGCGGCTCGTCGGACGACAAGAAGTAAGAAGTCGGCAGGTTCAGGCGCCGCGTTTCGCGCGGCGCCGCCTGGCCTCCATCGGATCCAGGATCAGCGGCCGGTAGATCTCCACCCGGTCGCCTTCCTTCAGCACACGATCCGCATCCACCTTCTTCGAGAAGATGCCCAGACGGGTAGCATCGGGAGCCACACCTTCGGGCAGTTGCGCACGGGCCAGCTCAATGGCTTGCCAGACGGTCGTCCCTGACGGCACGACGAGGCGAACTACCCGCTGCGCTTCCGGTCCCGCGTAAGCCACTTCGACGTTCAGGTCAGCCATACTCGCGGCGTGCCTCGTCGCAGAAGTCGTCGACCATCCGGTTGGCGAGTTGCTGAAACCCCATCTTCAATACGGACCCGCCGAGGCCGGCGTAGTCGAAATCCAGTGCCAGGGCGATCTTGCAGCCCACGTCACCCAGGGCCTGGAAGGTGAACAAGCCATCGAGCGAGCGGAACGGCCCCTCCACGAACTGCATGGTCAGCCGCTCCGGCCGCACCGTGGTGTTACGGGTGGTAAAGCTCTGCCGCATGCCGGCGAACTTGAGATCCAGCCGGGCGACCAGCACATCGTCACCCCGCTCGATCACGGTGGCCGCGTCACACCACCCGAAGCGCTTTGGGTATGCTTCCACATCGTTGACCAGGTCGAACATCTGCGCGGGCGTGAAAGGCACGATCGCACTGCGGCGGATTTCAATCATGAACTGACCTCGTCTTATGTGCCGGCAAACGGACCCGCCGGCCTTGTATCAGGGACTCGAGAGACCGATTTTAGCGGACATGGCAAAAGCGAAACCGAAGGACACGGAAAAAGAAGGCGGCGGCACGATCGCGCTTAACAAGCGCGCGCGCCACGAATACCACATCGACCAGCGCTTCGAATGCGGCATGGCCCTCGAGGGCTGGGAGCTGAAGTCGCTGCGTGCCGGCCGGATCAATTTCGGCGAAGGTTGCTACGCGATCATCCAGCACGGTGAGGTGTTCCTCGTCGGGGCCCAGATCCCGCCCCTGATCAGCGCTTCCACCCATGTGATCGCCAACGATCGCCGCACCCGCAAGCTGCTGCTCCACCGCGAGGAAATCGATCGCCTGATCGGTGCGGTCGAGCGGAAGGGCTACACGCTGGTGCCCACTGCGATGTACTGGAAGCACAACAAGGTGAAGTGCGAAATCGGCCTGGCCAAGGGTAAGCAGGAGCACGACAAGCGCAACACGGACAAGGAGCGCGAATGGGCGATCGACAAGCAGCGCGTCATGCGCTCGCACAATCGCATGGGCTGACCTGAACGGTCAGGCGGCGCCCATTGTGGGTCTCCCTCCCCGCCCATATACTGAGTGATGTAGTTCCACCACGTTTTCCCCGGGGGTGTTCTGGTTTCGACGGGGGTAGTGCGATCTACTGGTGCATGCCGAGGGGGTAGCTTTCCTCGTTAAACCAGCTGCAAAACATATAGTTGCCAATGACAACTACTACGGTGACAACTCGGTGGCTCTCGCCGCCTAAGCTGTCCGGCCCCTAAAAAAGGCCAAACCCCCGACCCGCTCTTGTGCTCATGCTCGGCGGTGTAGGGTCACTATCATGAGACCGCTGAAAGGCTCTCCGTCTGTGGGCCTGACGCTAGATCAATCAGATATGTCCGCCGGTGCGCTTAGCACGCCGTGCTGTCGGTGGACGAGATCTAACGGTGAGCTAAGCATGTAGATCTGGAGATTAAACGCCTTCGGACGCGGGTTCGACTCCCGCCACCTCCACCAACACCTGCGGCGAGACAGCGATAAATCGTTGTTTCGCCGTTTCTTTTTGCGGCAAAGCCACGCCCGAAACGCCGTTCCCTCAGGTGTCGCTTTAGCTGCCGTTTGTGCCCAGACCCTTGTTTGTTCAACGTCCGTCCGGCCTCTACGTCGCTTTCTAGTGCTGTCCACGCCGGACAGGTCTGGGGCTGACCGCTCCGATGCACGCGAAGAGCCCGACACATGGCGACCAGCCGGAACTCACGGAGGTGATCGCAAATGAACGCGTACTTAGCCCTTACCCGTTGGCAAAGCACGCGGCGACTTCTTTGGCGATGTCACGCTCCTCGGCGACACGCTTCAGCTCAGCCTGTAGGCGTCGAACCTCGGCGCTCTGATGCAGCTCCGCACGCTTGACGATCGTGGGCTTGGAGAAGGCCTTCTTCCAGCCATACAGGCTGTGGCTCGTAACGCCCAGCCGCTGGGCGACGTCGAGCACCGGCCGCCCGTGCTCTCGAACTGCCTTGATCTTGAACTGATCCGTATAACGCTTGCCACTCATAGAGACCTCCTCAACTGCCATAAATTATGGCTTCAAGTGGTCTACGAAAGTCTGGGCGGTCCAGCTCGCCGAAATCGGGGCTCGCTTTAGCGCGCAGCATTGTTCGTTAAAGCCACTCCTGACCTAGCCGTTTTAGCTACCAGCATGTCGGTTTTGAGTGGAATTTCACGGGAGTCGTCGAATGTTTTTGTGACTGTGATGGTCCCCGTCAACGCCGCCGGTTCGTTCACTGCGCCCGCAGCGTCGCGAAACAACCACGCCTGTTCGACGTCCGCTGGGAAAAGCGCCGCGGCACCGACGATGATCGCGCCCGAGAGGTCCATGTTGCCCGCTGGGTCGGTGTCAACTTTGAAGCTCCATCCGTTTGGAACGTGCACGACGCTGGCCAAAGTCAGATGTTTTCCATGCATCTCCAGGCCAACGATCCGTTCGCCCGGGCGCACATCAACGCCTTTGAGTGACAGGACATATTCCCTGGCTGATGCCGCAGACGACGCGCACACCAGCACCATGACCAACACTACCGCGCTGACACGATGTTTCATGACTTAAATCCTTCCGGAACGGTGACCGTACCATTGTGCAAACGGCCCTGTCACAGTTCACCTCCCGGCGAACGCGGCCGGCGTCAATCGATGACGTCGATGGCATCCGACTGCAAAAATAGGCACGAAGGGACAATCGCCCCCGTGCCCGCATCCGTCAGATGCTGCCTTGCAAGAACGACACGAGGTCGCGATTGAAGTCGTCCTTGTGCGTGATGACGAGGGCGTGTGGCGCGCCATCATATTCTTTCAGCACCGAGCCTGGAATCTCCCTGGCCAGACGGCGCGCGCTGGCGTCAATCGGGATGACCTTGTCATCATCACCGTGGATGATGAGCGTCGGGACACGGATAGATGCGATGTCCTGACGGAAGTCGGTTTTGCTGAACGCATCCACACAGTCGAGCGTGCCTTTCTTCGATGCCTGCATGGCAACCACCAGACTCGAATCAAGCGTCGCCTGGCTTACCGGATGGGACAACATGCCCTGGCCAAAAAACTGCTTGCCAAATGTTTCAAGGAACGCGGGACGTTCATCGCGGAGTTTTTCTTTCATCTCCGTGAAGACATCGCCGTCGACGCCATCGGGATTGTTGTCGCCCTTGAGCAAGTACGGTGTCACTGCCGACGCAAACACGACGCTGGCAATCCGATCGGCACCATGGCGTGACATGAAGCGCGCCACTTCACCGCCGCCCATCGAAAATCCAACAAGCGTGACGTCTCTCAAGTCGAGTGTTTCCAGCACGGCGTTCAAGTCATCGGCAAACGTGTCGTAGTCGTAGCCGGCTGCCGGATGGTCGGACCGCCCGAATCCCCGACGGTCATAGGCAATGGCACGAAAGCCGGCGTCGGCCACCGCACCCATCTGGTACTCCCACATGGCCGAACTCAGCGGCCATCCGTGAATGAACACAACCGGGCGGCCTTCGCCCACCTCTTCATAAAAAAGCGTGGTCGGTTGAGCTGTGGATTTGACGGTCACGAATGGCATGGGGAACTCCTCGGGTTGGATACCAACGCTGGCAAGGACCACATCAACAGCGAGAGAAAGACCTGCATGCGCTTGAACGACGTCCGTGAGTCACAAAGCGACGTATCGATGTCTCATGTCATGGTAGCGTTTCGGTGTCAGCGAATAGCGCCCTGCCGCGGAGCGCCAGCATGTCTCGCATGAGAAAAAAGGCCGACCTGCCTCATAAAACCTGCGCCGCCTGTGGGCTCCCCTTCACCTGGCGCCGAAAGTGGGCGAAGGATTGGGAGCAGGTCAGGTATTGCTCCGAGCGGTGCCGACGCTCGAAACCCGATATCAAAGGGTCTGTCATTCCCAGCCTTCGGTAGTCACGCCACCTTGACCCGAAATCACCCGGCCTGTTGTGTTACATCCAAACACACAGGCAAACCGTCACGTTGACGGAAACACAGCGATGGTGCATCAACAGACATTGGATGCCCCCACTGTGCAAACCTCAGAAAAAACGACCTGCCTGCTCGTCGAAGACAACGCCTTCGTATCCGATGCGTATCAAATCGTGCTTGAAGGTGGCGGCTTTCGTGTCTGCCAGGTCGCCGCGTCCGAACCCGACGCCATCGATGCCATCCTTACACGCAGGCCTGACGTCGCTCTGGTCGACATCGACATCGACGGTGGCGATTCGCTCGGCGTCGCCACGGCGCTCATCGCCAAGGACGTTCCGGTGGCGTTCGTCACGGGGCACCCGCGGTCCGTCTTGCCAGCGCCCTTCTCCACTTTGCCGTACCTGCAAAAACCGGTCTCGCGCGCCGCGTTGCTTGCGCTCGTCCAACGCCTGGAAGAGATGCGGGACAGATGAGCCGCCCGGGCCGGCCGGCCAGCGGCTTTATTCGCGAATGATTTGCCAGGTTCCGTCTGCGCCTTCCTGACGGACCTGCACGTCAAAACCCATTTCCTCGAGCGCGCGGGCACGGTCGCACGCGGCATGCATGGCTACCAGCCCGTCCTTGTAGGACTCGCCGTCCCTCCCCTGCTCCGACACGTGCCAGTGGCCGCCCGGTTGCGAGGGGTGCAGGATGAATATCCGAACGAGTGACATGAGCGCTTTTCCGGCAAAAAAACTTCCGGAAGAATACTGATTGCTCTGCGCCCTCTCAACGGCAAAATCCATTCGACCGCGTAGTGGAAAGGCAGTGGCGGACTCTGCGGGCGCGGAGCGCATGGCCAATCCTCATCTCAGGCGCGAAACGGCCATCTGACCAAGGCTCCAGACGCTCGCCCAGGCGAGCTGAAGCGTGGCGTGAGCACTTCCATCGGCACCGTCTTCGACCACCACGCCACGGTGGTCGAACACCTGAAACGAGCCCCGAAACCCCTCGCCTGGTAAGGCATGAACGGAGTACCCGCATGTTAATCGGACAGCCATCGTACAAATGTACAGCACTTGGCTGAATTTGTCTTCCCGCGTCTGGCGACTCGCGTCCCCGCGCCGTCGAAGGACGGTGCATCCAGCACCCTCAAAAGTCTCGCCAAACCGACGCCGCCATGGCGACCGTGGCCGGTGAGGAGGGCGACTGCAGGACCGGTGGGGTCGGAGTGCGGCCGGCTGGCGCAGGACGTTCGGCGTAGGGAGCGGTGTCCTCCCCCGCAAAGCGGAAGACAGCGACCTGGAGCATCAGGCCTTCGGCAAGCTCGCTGGCTTGCTGACTAGCCGCACTGGCTTCCTCAACGAGGGCCGCATTTTGCTGGGTGACCGAATCGAGCTCGGTCACCGCCATGTTGACCTGATCGATTCCGGCCGCCTGCTGGGCATTGGCCGTGGCAATGTCGGTGACGAAGCTTGCCACCTTGACCGCACCCGCTTGCATATCGGCCAGAGCGTCCGTAGTACGCGTAAGAAGCGCAGCGCCAGCTTCCACGCGCTCGCCGCTCGATGCGATCAGCACCTTCACGTCCTTGGCAGCCACAGCACTTTGCTGGGCGAGACGACGGACCTCTCCGGCCACGACCGCGAAGCCCCGCCCATGTTCTCCGGCGCGTGCGGCTTCGACGGCGGCATTCAAGGCCAGCAGGTTGGTCTGAAACGCGATCTCGTCCATCGTGGTGACAATGCCGCTGATTTCGCGACTTGCATCGCTGACCCTGATCATCGCATCCGACGTTTCCCCCGCGAGCCCGCGCGTCGTCGCTGCCTGGGACGTCAACAAGTCGGCCAGCGCCCGGGCCGCCGCAGCGGACTCGGCGTTCTGACGGACCGAGGCGGTCATCTCTTCCATGGAGGCTGCCGTCTCTTCCAGACTCGATGCCTGCTCCTGGGTGCGCGAAGACAATTCGTCGTTGCCGGCAGCGATGTCCTTGGCCGCGGCGTTCACCTGGCTGGCGTTGTCGCGCACTTTCCGGACGATGCCGGCCAGCGTCGTGTCCATCGCGACGAGCGATCGCAGGGTGTCGCTGACCTCGTCCTTTCCTTTGACGTCGATGGCGTGCCCTAGTTCGCCGTCGCTGATGGAGGCAGCCAGTTCGCGAGCCTGAATCAGGGGTCTCATGATGGAACGCGCCAGGAAGACGCCGCACGCAACGAGGGCCGCCGCGCCCACCACGAGCCCGATGACGACCAGGACGAACGCGTGGCGCTCGATGTTCTCCGACTGGGCGAACGCCTGCGCGGCTTCGTTGACGTTTTCCTGCACGATGGCGTCGATCGCACTCGATTCGGCGGTAAACGCCGGGCCCACCGCAGTGAGCATGTACTGCACCGCTTCGTCCCGTTTCCCGCTCGCCATCAGCGGATCGAGACGTGCGTTGAGCTCACGGGCGTGCGCCTGCGCCGCAATGAACCGGTCAGCTTCCGCTTTTTCCTCAGGCGAGGAGACCATGTTCGGGTAGTAGCTTGCCCAGAGGGCGTCTATTTTTTTCGCCGCCGCGGCGTTGTCCGCCTGCTCCGCTTTCGCCGCGTCCACCGTGCCCACCAGCAACGCCCGGTTGAGCCCGGTGCGCGTCCCATTGAAAAGCGCACGAACCCCGGTGACATCCACGATTGGCTCGAGTGACGTGCGGTAGATGGCTTCCGTCTGCGCGCCGGTCTGGCGAAGAGCCATCAGCCCCCCGACGCCGACCGAGAGGGCGATGACTACGGAGATGGCAATGAGAAGCGCGATGCGCTGGCGAACAGTCATGGGAACACTCCAGGCGGGGACATTTCGCTATCGGCGCGCGCCCACACTGCTGAAGTAAATTTGACAAAATTGATGAAAAGCGTTCATGCGCGATTAAATCGACCGAAAGGCTGGCGAAAGGAGGTCGTATTCAGGGCCGCGAGGCCCGACTTTTTTTGGTTCCTGCCGCCGACCGCACCCGCTATGATTACCTTGTCTGGCAACACGGGGTGCCGTACCGACCCGTCGCCACGGGCTCTATAAAAAAAGGCCCCGCTTCGTGCGGGGCCCTCGTGCATCATGCGGCGGCGTTATCGAGAAGTTGCCGGACGCTGTGCTCGGCCTGGGAGCCCGATGCGATGTCGATACGTCGCGGCTTCATCGCTTCGGGAACCTCGCGCTTGAGGTCGATCGTGAGCAGTCCGTTGACCAGGCGGGCGCCGGTCACCTGCACATGCTCGGCCAGTTCGAAACGACGCTGGAAGGGACGCGTGGCGATGCCTCTGTGCAGGTACTCGCCTTCCGGTTCTTCCTTGCGTTCACCCGACACGGTCAGCCAGTTGGCCTGAGCGGTGACCTCGATATCCGCTTCGCCGAAGCCGGCGACCGCCATGGCGATGCGGTACTGATCATCCGCAAGCTTGATCGAGTCGAAAGGCGGGTAATTGTCGGATGTCTGGCCCCTGGCCGCCGCGGCCTCGAGCAGATCGAACACGCGATCGAAGCCGACGCTGGAACGATGTAGCGGTGCAATATTCAGAAGAGTTCGCATGACCATATCCTCTTGAGCAACATGGGATGGGTTCTCTCTGCCACCCCCTTTCGGCGAGTGGCGAGGCCGACCCCGAAGCGGTCGGCGGGCACTAATTTATGCAGCGCCTGAAAAATTTCAAGACCCGGAATTCAGCCGTTATTTAAGCTGTTTTCCGTGCCGATCAGGCCCGTGAACGAGGCAGGGCCCGCCCATCCCACATGCACGCGGCATGCCGGCCGTGTCACAGTGCATGCAAGACCCGTGACGTGCGCCGATCCCATGACCGCCCTCATCGCCCTCATTTCGCGCCGCTCGTTATGCCTCGGCGCCCTCGTCGCCCTGAGCCTCATCGGCACCGGCGGCGCGATGGGTCAAACATCGCCGACGACACCCGCGACCGTGACGGCCCCAGTGACCGTGCAACCTCTTGCCCTGGAGGAGATCCTGGCACGCGCGGACGAGGACCAGGAGCTGCTCAGTCAGGTGGGACGATTGCTCGCCGGCCCGGATCCGGTGACCGCGATGAGTCCGACGCTCGACGCGATCACCCGTTCCGTCGACAGCCAGGCTCGTCTCGCTTCCGTCGGCGAACTTCGCGGCGTACCGGTGATGCGGCTCGAAAGCCTTGCGCGCCAGTGGGCATTCAACGCGCGGCGGTTCAGCCGCTGGGAGGCGTCGGAACAACGCGCGTTTTCGCCGTATGCCGACCAGGCGATACGCCTGGCGCAGCGACGCGCCGTGTGGTCCGCCACGCGCGCGCAGGGCATCCTCGACGGGCTGCCCCCGGTGCTGACTCAACGGGTCGATTCGATATTGCAGCAGATCGAAGCCTCGGAGGCTTCGCTGAGCCCCGCGCTGTCACGGCAGGATGCGCTCAAGCAACGTGCCGGCATGCTTAAGGCGCGCCTGCAAGCCGGTGAGGCGGCAACGGCTGATGCAATCGACCGCATCGACCGTCAACTGCTTCGACTCGATGTTCCGCCGCTATGGTCCGCCTCGACCTGGACGTCGCACACCAACGCCAGGACCGCGTTCGACGCTGCGGACCAGGGCCTCGATATCGAAAGCCAGTTCGCCAGCGATTACCACGCGGCTGGAGGAAGCAATCAGGATGCGCTGAAGCTGGTCCAGTTCCTGCTCGTTCCACTCATCGGCTGGCTTGCCTTCGAGGTGCGGCGCGCTCGACAAACAGCCAGTTCCACGAGCGTCGCACGCGCACTACGGCGTCCGCTATCCACGTGGCTGTTGCTCTCCATGCTCGCCGTCCTCGTGCTGGAGCCGGACGCACCGTTGCTGGTGGAGGAGTTCGTGCTGTTGATCGCACTCATTCCCGCGTTGCGTCTGTTGCCCGGCGGCATCGTTCGCCAACTGGGCGGATGGCCCTACGTCGCCGTCGCGCTGTATGTGGTCGACCGCATGGGTGTGGCGGTCGTCGGCGACGCGTCGCTCTACCGGTTATTCGGTCTGGGCCTGGCATGCATGGCGCTCGCACTTACGCTATGGCTGCTCCACCGCGCGAGGGCTTCGACAGCGCTATCGCAACCCGGCTTGATGCGCTTCGTCCGCCCCGCGGCGAGCGTCGTGGCGATTCTGCTGGCCATCGCCGTGGTAGCCAATGTGATCGGCAATGTCACGCTGGCCGAAACGCTGACCAGCGGGGTGATCGACACCGGTTACATGGCGCTCGTGCTTTATGCCGCGGCAGCGGCCATCGTCGGTATCGCGGGCGCACTGGTGGCTCGCCCCGCCGTGGCGGGAAGGCGCTTCTTCGTGCGTCACAGCGGGTCGCTTCGGCGCATCGGAACCCGCGCCCTGATGATGGCCGCGCTGGTCGGCTGGCTGTTCTACGCCATGACCCGTTTCCGTGTGCTGCGTCCGCTGTACCGCGCGGGGGCGTCGATCTGGGAACTGGGCATCGATGTCGGCGAGGTGTCCATCCACATCGGCGACGTCGTCGTCTTCGTGTTCGCCACCTGGCTCGCGTTCTGGTCGGCCCGGGGCTTGCGCATGCTGTTGCGGGAGGAACTGCCCCGGTACGCCTCGCTCCCACGCGGCGCCGGCAACAGCATCGCCTCGCTCACCTACTACGCGATCCTCATCCTGGGGTTTCTCCTGGCGCTCTCCGCCGCTGGCTTCAAGGTGAGCCAGCTTGCTCTCATCTTCGGCGCGCTGGGCGTGGGTATCGGCTTCGGATTGCAGACCGTGGTCAACAACTTCGTTTCCGGCCTGGTGTTGATGGTCGAGCGCCCCATCCAGCCGGGTGACGTGGTCGATGTGGCCGCGAGCTCCGGTACGGTTCGCGCCATCGGCCTGCGCGCCACGGTGATCCGAACCTTCGAAGGTGCCGACGTGGTGGTACCGAACGGCCTGTTACTCAGCGGCAACCTGACCAACTGGACGATGTTCGATCGCACCCGGCGCATCGAGGTCATCGTCGGCGTCGCCTACGGAGCCGACCCCGGCAAGGTCATCGAGGTCCTGCTTACCGCCGCCGGTAGCACGCCGGGTGTCTCGGAAGACCCGAAGCCCTCCGCGCAGCTCATCGGATACGGCGACAGCGCCCTGCAGTTCGCGCTGCGCGCATGGACCCACGATCTCGGCGCGCTGGGCGATGTCCGCAGCGACCTGCTCGCTCATACCCTGGCCGCTGTCGACGCCGCGGGCATCGAGATTCCGTTTCCACAAGTCGAGGTCCATCTGCGCGCCCCGATGGCGCCCGAGTGACAGCCGCCGATTCACGGCGGAGGCTCAACCGCCGGTACGCACCTCATGGAGGCGCGCGCGGCCGCCCCACCACAGACCAAGCGATCCCATCGAAACGGCGCCGAGACACAGGAACGCGCCGTGGAATCCGATCGTCTCGGCAAGCCATCCGCCCAGTGCGGGACTGAGTGCCGCACCGACGCCCTGCATCGTCATCACCGCGCCCTGCGCGACGTTGACGCGCCCGGTGCCCTGCATCAGACGCGCGACCAGCGCAGGCACGGCCACGCTCTGCAAACCCGCGCCGATACCATCGAGCACCTGTACCGGAAAGACGCCCCAGCGGTTGATGAAGAACGCGGCAAGTGCTCCGCGCAGCGGCAACGCAAGGAAGGTCACGAGGATGACCTGCCAGTAGCCACGCGTGCGGATCAACCGCATCGCCAGCAGTGAGGTTCCCACCATCACCAGTTGCGCCACGACGATGGTCAGCGCCGTAAACGAGCTGGGCTCGGCCTGGTGCGCGGCGACCACCGCCATACCGTAGAGCGGCAACATCGCCGCGTTGCCGAGGTGAAACAGCGCGAGCGCGGCGGCCAGGATCAGCAGCGGCCGGCAGGTCACCAGGATCGATACGCCCGAAGGCGCGTCGTCGTTACCCCCGTCGTCCGATTCGAGGCCACGCGCGGCACGGTGATCGATCGCATCGGCCGGAATCAGCAGCGTCGACACCACCGCCAGCACGCCGAATACGGCGGCAACCAGGAATACACCACCGAAACCGAAGCGCCAGCCGATGAACCCGGAAACACCGGCGCCGACGAGGTTGCCAGCGTGGTTGGCCACCTGGTTGCGGCCGAACTGCCGGTCGAAGCCCCGCGCGCGGGCCATGCCGAGGGTGACGCCTGCGATCGCCGGCCCGAGCAGCGCGCCGGCGATCGCCGTGGCCACCTGCGAGAGCACCACCATCGGAAACGAATGCGCGTACCAGACGATGCACGACGCGATCACCGTGCAGATCGACGAGACGACGATCGCCAGCCGCTTGTACCGCGTCGCATCGACCACGGCACCCGCCGGCGCCGTGACCAACAGGCCCGCGACGCCACCGATCGTCATCACGGTGCCAATGGCTCCGGTCCGCCAGCCGGCGGACTGCAAAAACACGCCCAGGAACGGACCGATGCCGGCCTGCACATCGGCCACGAAGAAGTTGAGTGCTTCGAGCGGTCGTCGGCCGCGCATGGTTCGTTCCTGAGCGAGTGCCACGTGCGTCTCCCGGCGTCAGTGCTTCGGCTTCTTCGGCATCGGCTTCAGCGAGTCCGCACTCGTACCGATCGCTTCCGCATGGATGACCGCGCCATGGGCGGTATCGGTCCAGCGACCTTCGACCGCGATGGACTTGCCCGGCGCGAGCATCCGTCCGAGTTCGGTCGCCGCGTGCGGCGGAAAGCGCACGATCACCCCGTCATCGAGCAGCACGCCGTGCGCATTGCCCTTGGGACCATGCAGCAGACGCGCGATCTCGCCCTCGTACGACCAGCGGGAACCATCGTCATGCGGTTTGGGCTTTTCTTCGCCGGGTTTCGGACCCTCATCGACAATGCGCTTGCCTTTCGCGGGATCGATCGCCACCGCGACGATCACGTCGGCGCCGCGCACGGCCACGCCGCGCACTTCGAGCCGGCTACGTGGTTTGAGAGCTCGCGCCAGCGCCCGTGACAGATGGGGCGGCGTGTGGATTTCGGTGCCGTCGGTCAACAGCAGTCCATCGATATCGCCGTGCGGGTTGAGCAGGAAGCGGTCCAGCGTGCCGCGGGTAACGGGAAGGTAATCGGGATCGAGCCAATGCATGTGCTACTCCAGGGATAAAAAAATCGGCAGGAAACGCCACCGCCCATGTACGGGCGGCGGCGCCTGGATCGGGGTCAGGGCGTGGGAACGGGCGGCGTGGGAGCCGGTGCTCCGCCCAACGCGACACCCGGTTGCGGCGGCGTCGGCGGGCGGGGTGCCATCGGGCCAGGCTGCGGCGGTGCGGCGACCGGCTGTTCGCTACCGGGCGTCGTGCCGAGAGCGGTCACCTGGATGGAACGGCCGTAGGGCGTGTTCACGCCGAAACCTTTGACGGCGATTCGTGCATGCGGCTGCATCAACGCGCCGGCACGCACCGCCGCTGGAGGCGGCACGCGCAGGATCGAGCCCTCATCCAGCAGCACACCGGCCACGTCACCGCGCGGGCCGTACAGCGGCTGCTGCACCAGGCCGTGCGCTTCCATCGGCTGCAGCGCCGGTGCCGCTGGCGGAGCCGGTGGTGCGGCCGGCGGCGTGTCGGTCAGCTCCGTGCCGCCCGCCGTGATCGAGTCAGCCTGAAGCAGCGGCAAATCACCCACGCGGAAGCCCCGGGCGGTGAGACGATCGCCCCTATGGAGCTTGCCCGCCAGCGCGGCGCCCATCGTCGGCGGCATGCCGACCTGCGTGTGATCGTCGAGCAACACGCCGTCCACGTCGCCATTGGGATTGACGAGAAAACGGGCGACGGTGCCGGTCACCTGGGTGCGATGCGCGTCGGCAAGCGGTGCCGGCGGCGCGGGCGGCGGCGGCGGGATCGCCGAGGGGGACGGTCGATCCTGGGCGACGGCGCTGCCGATGGCCAGGGCGAGCGCGCAACCGAGCAAGGGAAAACGATTCATGATGAACTCCTGCATCGCGGTGGGGAGGCCGCGATGAAAACCGTTGCATCGTTCGTGCCAGCCGCGAAAGCGCTGAAAAACAGGCCTGTCGACACATCTGCGTCGATGGAAGTGTCCCCCTCGGGGACACCCGGTGTCCTCGCCACGGACACTATTCGAGACCGTGGTCCAGCAGCTTGCGGTAAAGCAGCTGACGACGGATGCCAAGGCGACGTGCGGCCTCCGCGCGATTGCCCTGCGCAGCCGCCAGCGCCTGTACGATCATCGCGCGCTCCAGCCGCGCGAGAGCGACAGGCAGCGACTCGCCCTCGCCGACCTCACCGCGCCCGCCTTCCGCCGCCGGCAGCGCGCCGTCGGCAAGCATGCCGTCGAGGTCGGCCGCGTCGACCACCGGTCCGGGCACCAGCACCCGGCAGCGCTCCATGACATTGCGCAACTCACGGACGTTGCCGGGCCAGCGATGTCGCTCCAGCCGCGCTACCGCGGCGGTCGACAGCCGCTTTGGCCGCGACTGGCCCGCATCGAGGAACGCCGTCGCCAGCACCGCGATGTCTTCGACGCGTTCGCGCAGCGGCAACAGTTCGATCGGCAGCACGTTGAGACGGTAGTAGAGGTCCATCCGGAACTCGCCGGCCGCCACGCGTTCGTCGATGTGCCGGTGCGTCGCCGCGATCACGCGCACGTCGATCGGTACCGGCTGGCTGCTTCCCAGCGGGGTGACCTCGTTTTCCTGCAGCACGCGCAGCAGCTTCGCCTGCATCGCCAGAGGCATGTCGCCGATTTCGTCCAGCAGCAGCGTGCCGCCATCGGCCTCGCGGAAGTACCCCTTGCGATCCGCCGTCGCACCCGAGAACGCGCCTTTGCGATGCCCGAACAATTCGCTCTCGAGCAGGTCCGGCGGTATGGCCGCGCAGTTGACGGCGACGAACGGCCGCTCGGCACGCGCGCCGGCGCGATGCAAGGCGCGCGCGACCATCTCCTTGCCGGTTCCGGTTTCGCCCGTGATCAGCACCGGAATATCGCTGGCGGCGGCGAGGCCGATGCGCTTGTGCACCTGATGCATCGCTTGGCTGTGGCCCAGCATGTCGCCGTCGTCCGCCACGGAGGCGCCCGCCGGTTCGACCGGGCCCGCCGCCATGGCGCGTGCCACGGCGGCGGCGAGATCCTGCCTGCCGATGGGTTTGACCAGATGGTCGAACGCACCCAGCCGCATCGCCTCGATGGTGTTCTGAGCTGACGCGAACGCGGTGAGCATGATGATCGGGACGGGTGACGCGGGCGCGTCGGCGTGACGTGAGCGCAAAAGCGCGAGGCCATCCATCCCCGGCATCCGATAGTCGACGAACGCCATATGGACATCCCCGGCGCGTAGCCTGGCCAGGCCTTCCTCCGCATTGCGCGCCATGGCGACGCCGTGGCCGAGCGACGTCAGCGTCGCGGCCATGGTCGCGCGGAAATCGTCGTCGTCGTCGATGATCAGGATCTGCGCCATGGGATCTCCAGGCTGAAGGCGTGGACGCCGTCGTCGCGCTCGTAACGCGCATGGCCGCCATGACCCTCCGCGATCTCGCGCACCAGGGCCAGGCCCAGGCCGTTACCGTCGACCCGGCCGCTGACAAACGGTTCGAACAGGCGCTCCTCGATCTCCGGATCGAGCGACGGACCCGCATTGGTTACCGTGATGCGCAAGGTATGGCCATCGTGGACGACCGCCATCGCGACGTCGGCCGCGTGCTGAAACGCGTTGCGTAAGAGGTTTTCCACGGCGCGGCTGAGCTGCTCGCGGTCGATCGCCCAGTGAAGGTCAGGAGCGTAGCGGCGCTCGACGGTGACCGGCCCGACCTCCTTCCACGTCGCCCGCTCGATCGATGCGACCCATGCCTCGATCGCGGTATCTTCCAGACGCAGGCGGATCGGCTGCACCATGCCGAGCAGGCTTTCGACCAGATCGTCCAGTTTCCTTACCTGCGCCAGCACCATGGTCAATGGGGCGCGTTGCTCGTCGGACACGGCGGGTGCGGCGAGCGCGTTCTCCGCCGCCAGACGCATCGTCGCGATGGGGTTGCGAATCTCGTGAGCCACGGTGGCCGTCATCCGCCCGAGACCGACCAGGCGCTCGTGTCGGCGCAGCTCCGTCGACAAGGCCTCTGCCTCGCGATGGCTGGCGTCGAGCCGGGACGCATAGGCGACCACGGCATCCGCCAGACGATCCACCTCCGGCGAACCGGTCCGCGGCAACGCGGGCACACCGGAGGACCGCGTCAGCGCATCCTCCACGGCGTCCAGCTTGCGCCGCCAGCGTCGCATGATCGCCACCAGGCCGATGGCCGAGGCCAGCGCCAGGGCGAACGGGAGACCGATCCCGGCGGCCAGCAGGCTCGACGACCGCCCTGGCGCGCGGGCCAGACGGGTCATCGTCCATACGGCACGCGTCGTGTCCAACGGGCACGCGGTGATTAGGACGGTTTCGCGCTCGCCCTGACGCACGTAGGACTGCTCCCGCCGCGAGCCCACGGCCACGCTGGCGGTGGTCACGATGTTGCCGCTCTCGGCCTCGGGCACGTCGGTCTTGTCGCCCGAGCCTTCATACGTGGGATAGGCGTATGCGGTAAATCCCCGACCCGATTGCCATGCCCCGCCCTCGACGCCACTGGCGTCCTGCAAGACCAGTTGCAGAACGACGTCGAGCAGACCATTGGACGGCGACGAGGCACGCGCGGCGGGACTGGCACCGCGGTAACGACTGACCACCGCCGCGCAGTCGGCGGACAACGCCTGCCGGGCATGCGCGACCTGCACCGATCCGGTCTGACGCCAGGCCACCAGCAGCAGCACGCCCATGCCGACGCAGGCCAGCGCGACGAGGGCCCAGATGACGAAGAGCTGGCGGGAAAGCGCGTTGAACACCGGTGTCGGCCTGAACGGGGTGCGGCATCGTAGTCGTGGCTTGAGCACGACGCCGTGAACGGAGCGGACGCCACGGGTCCGTGCGGAAACATGGGCGGGCTGACAGCGCTACCATAGGCGTCTTGTCCCTGCCGCTCGGAGTCCCCGTGAACGTATCCATTGCCCCCGGCGTCGAAGTCGGCAACTCGCTTCCCTTCGTGCTTTTTGGCGGCATCAACGTCCTCGAAGACCTCGATTCCACCCTGCATGCCGCCGGTCACTACGTCGACGTGACCCGCAAGCTCGGCATCCCCTACGTCTTCAAGGCCAGCTTCGACAAGGCGAACCGCTCGTCGATCCATTCGTATCGTGGCGTCGGACTGGAAGAAGGCCTGCGGATCTTCGAACGGGTAAAGAGCGAGTTCGGCGTACCGGTGATCACCGATGTACACGAAGTGGCCCAGGCGTCCGTTGTCGCCGAAGTGGTCGATGTGTTGCAGATCCCAGCGTTCCTCGCCCGCCAGACCGATCTGGTCGTGGCCATCGCGAAGACCGGTCGGGCGGTGAACATCAAGAAGCCGCAGTTCATGAGCCCCACGCAGATGAAACACGTGACCAGCAAGATCGTGGAGGCGGGTAACGAACGCATCATCCTCTGCGAGCGCGGCGCGCAATTCGGTTACGACAACCTCGTGGTGGACATGCTCGGTTTCCGCGAGATGATCGAATCGACCGGAGGCTATCCAGCGATCTTCGATGTCACCCATAGTCTGCAGCGCCGTGACGCCGGCAGCGAAGCCAGTGGCGGACGTCGCCGTCAGGTGATGGAGCTGGCCCGTGCGGGCATGGCCGTGAGCATCGGTGGCCTGTTCCTGGAAGCACATGCCGATCCGGACCATGCGCGTTGCGACGGTCCCAGCGCCCTGCCGCTCACGGCGCTGGAACCGTTCCTGGCGCAGATCAAGGCGATCGACGATCTGGTGAAGGGTTTCGCACCGCTCGATATCCGCTGAAACGCCACTCTACGCGCTGACGGCCTCACGAAGCGCTCAAGGCAACGGTGGCCGCCACGATCCTCTGGTGGCCACCGACAGCGACCTTTCGCATTCCACCTAGCGCGCGATAGCTTCCAGCCACGAACCTTGAGCCAGAGCAGCCTGATGTGGCGACAGCGCTCCGATGTCGCGCGCGGTATTCAGCGTCTGGCTGGCGAGTGCGACGGCCCGGCTTTCTGTATCGACCCGCTTTCCCCTTTCATCCATCCATCGATAGACGTCTGCAAGATGGAAGAGCGCTGAAGTCCCTTCGTGCACAGCACGCGGGAACGCTTCGTCCGTCTGCAGAATGCGCCTCGCGTTCTGTCGCGTCTGGCCCAACAGCGCGGCGATCTCCGTCAGACCAACGAGATCCGGCGCCGCCTCTACCAGATGAATTCCCGGAATGGCGCGGCGTACATCTGCGACAGCGCTATAAAGCGCCTCCTCCGCCGTTGCCGCTTCTCGCCCGAAGTCGAGTGCGATGCGTCCGAGCTTACCAATGCCCACGACTGCGTCGTCGCAGCCACTTTCTTCCAGCACCTGCACGTAGTCCGCTGGGTCGGTGTCCGGATGATCGAAAGCGAATTTCAGTACGAAGTTGAACTCAGGCATGTCTGCTCTGTCCTCAATGCAGTCCATCGCTAGAAGGCGCCGCGCTCATGGCGAGCCGCTTGCGCCGCCAGGCAGCGATCTACGATACGTCGCAGCTTTCTTGCGTGCGTCTCGGGATTTTGGGGAGCACCCGCGATGCTCGTCATGCAGAATTCGCCACAGGCGCACAACCGATTGTTGGCTGGGCAGTACATCACCCCCCAGTGCGATCGCTGACTCTCGACTCGCCAACCGTTGCTCTCGGCATATCGCAAGGCGTCTTCGACTTGCCGCTTGCTGTGCGTATTCCGTGGCACTCCGCGCTCCCATGTAAATTAGGCTCCCGACCCCTGATTGTCAACTGACAATAAGGTCGCCAAGGCGCACGCCGACGATTTTCCGCGTGGCGCACCTGGAGAATTTGCCTCAACACACTGCGGGCGTCTGTCAGATTCGCCTGCGCGATGGCAGTGACTAACCCTTACGCGAACGCTGCCGCGCGAGCGCACGTATGGACGTCCGCGCCGGTCACGTGACATTGCGATGACGCGTTTACTTCTTAAGTAATTGCCGCGAAACAGCAACACGCAATTTCGGCAAGAGTGACCCATACGCCAATTCCGTCAAGCTTCCTGTCCCCTTCCCGCTTTTCGATCGTGTCATCCTCGCCGAAATTCTCATAACTCGGACAAGGAGCAGGGGCGTGAACGGAAGCACGGCACTAAGTCACAGGACCAGCGAGGTCTGGTACAGATGGGGTCAATACGTTGCGGTGGCCGCAGCGTACGAAGCGGTTTACGAGATCGCCTATTACCTTTCGTTTCAGCAGTTCCTGCTCACCACGGGGCTGCGGCTGGCCTGCATGCTGCTGTTACCTTCCCGCTTCTGGCCGGCGCTGGCCATAGGCGAGGCCGTTCCGCTTGTCGAGACCGCTGCATTCTGTGCAAATCAGTTCGGGATGCTGTGGGCGATCCTCGTGTCCGTTCCGACGGTTGTCCTCTGGTGGCCGTTACTCAAACCTCTCCGCAAGCGCTGGGCTCTGCACGATGCCAATGGTCGCATAAGAATGCCGGTCATCATCGGCGCGACCGTCAGCGCTGCGCTGATCACGGCCACCATCACGACACTCGCACTGGTCGCCGCCCTGGCACACACGCCGGAAAAGTGGTCTGTCACCTCGCCCACACCGTTCTTCTTCGGGTACCTTCTGGGCGCCTATCTGGGCGCGCTCACATTGACCCCCGTCATTCTTGCGCTGCAGGAACGCTACCGGGCACTCCAGCAACCCCTCCGGGTCAAGCTGATCTGGCGAAGCACTCTGCTTCGCGACATCCTCGCCTGGGTAGTTCCCGCTCTCGCGGTGCTGACCTGTCTTGCGATCGTGACGGACAATGAAAGCATCCGGCAGATAACCCGTCTCGCCCTGCTCTGGCCGATGGTCGGGCTGGCATCCCGACATGGATGGCATGGAACCGCTCTGGGAGGCATGGCGGCCAGCATGGCCCTGGCGCTTACGGCGACGGGACAGCTTGATGAGGGCGCACTCGGCGTGCAGGCCTTACTGGCGTCGTCGCTGACCGCCATGTTGTTGTGGAAAGCCCGGACGCCCGCTTTGGAACAGCAAGGCGTCCGGGTGAAACGTTTCTGACGCGTGGCTCAGGGGCCGCGGATAGAGCACTTCGTCGGATCGTTGCACTCCGTGACGAGAAGCAATGAAGCGGCACCATCAGGCTGCGGAGCCACGACCACCCTCATCGCATCATCGCTGTACACGGACGTACTTTCAGCGGGGATCGCCGCCGTCTCGCTCACCCTCCTCCAGCGTGACGCATCGACGCCGATGGGCAAATCGAGCGTTTCGCCGTCCACAACGGCAATCGCCCCACGCACCGTGCCGGCCGCGTCGTTGACCTGGACATAACGAACGCCCGCACGGTCAAAGAGGTAAACGTGATACTGCGAACTTGCACTGACGTCCGTCGTATTCGGCCAGGACTGACCGAGACCGACCGCCGTGGCAGACGGCGTGCTCGCAGCGGCCGTACCGCAGCCGATGACCAGGGCGACAGACAGGAGGGTACGGTTGTATATCGAGCGCATATGAATTCCTTGTCGAGCGTTGATGGGAGTGCCAAGACTAGCCGAATATCGTGACCGGCCGCGTGTGCTGTAGTGCAAAAAAACCGATGCACACCCAGCCGTCAGCCATGACGGCGCCGCGCGCTCACTGCAACGCTGCAAGCCACTTCAACAGCGCATGCGACAGCTCTTCACGTCGGTCCGAATATGCATGATCGCTAGAAAAGTGAAGCGTGCTCACCTTCGTATCGCCGGCCTCATGCGTCGTGGTGACGCCCTTGCGGAGATCACTCGCGCGAGGGAGGTACCGCTTCCACCGGAAACGCTGCGGCCACGCGCGCGCACCACGCCGCATAGGCTTCGTCACCTGTGGGTTTGGCGGAAGCCAGCAGGTCGCCCAGCTCGGCGTTGTTCGGGTACACCGCGGCCAGCAGTGGGAGCAGCCGGGTCGAGAAGCGCCCCGCCTGAACCAGCTCGCGCATACGTTGCACGGCCGGCTTTTCAAACTCGTCGACCAGCGGGGAGCCCATCCGGCGGCCCTTGCCCAGTGCGGTGAAATACATGAACTGAGCCGGCTCGCTGTCAGGCACTGAAACCGCCAGCGTTTGCAGCCAGCCGTAGATGTTGCGCTCGCCAAACAGCGTCTCGCGCGCTTTCGCCACACTGGCGAGGGTCAGTGCGAGGTACTGCGCCAGACCGCTGACGTATTCGTTGACGTCGGTACCGGGCAGCGCATACATCGGGACCCGGGGCTCGACGATCGCGCCTGTCGCTTCGGCCAGGGAGGCGAGCAACTCCCCCGACAAGACGACCAGCGCGTTGCCCACCTCGCGTTCATTGAACCGCCGTTCCACCCGTTTCAACGTGACGCGGTCGCTCAGACGACGCAGGCGGCAGACGACATGGAAACCGTCCTGCCCTGCGCTGACCTCACCCTCGACCGCCAGGTCGAAATCCTGGCCGAGATAGTCGAGCTCATCGTCCGACAAAGGTTGCCCGAACAGGACGAAATTGTGCTTATCGGCCACCGGAAGATTCATGGCGACCCTCAGATCGCTGCAATAGACCAACTGCTCGAGCAGCAGGAGCGGCAGTGCGCGCGACAGCCGCCCCCGGTCGTCCTCGCGCCCGCTGCGAGCCACACCGCCTGCCGCGTCGTCCACGGCCGCCAGGGGTAGCAAGACGATGCGCGCACCATCGCCGGCGCGCGGCGGCGCGGCCCACTCCATGCCGTGCATGTCGAGCAGCCAGGGCGGCTGGACCATCTGGAGGAGCGAAATCTCCGGGGTGTGATCGAGTGGCTTCGACGGTTCCACCGTCATCTCGTCGAATGCCTGCGCGAAGTGCTGGAGGTTCTGGGCGTACGCCGGCTGACCCAGCGCGAAAAGCTTGCCGAGCAGGAGCTGACCCCGTTCCGCGTCGCCGAGTTCGACATAGGCTTGCAACAAGTTGAAACCCACCCGGACGTCATCGCGCTGTGGATCGAACAAGGGTGCCACGCGCGTCACGAGATCGTTGAGCAGACCGTGCTGGCCCAGCGTACCGGTGACGGCGAGCATCACGTCCGTCCCGTGCGGAGCCTTCGCCAGCGCCCGGTCGAACCATGCAAGCCCGTCGTCGCGCAGGCCGGCCTGGATCGCTGTCTGACCCAGCAGCAACTGCGGCCGGAACGCATCGTCGCGCTCGGCCAGCGCCCGCAGGAAAGCTTCCGCTGCATCAGCGCCCGCGGCTTCGGTCCGATCAGCGACGCGCCAGCCAAGGCCATTGTCCTGATTGGGATCGAGCTGCAGCGAGCGATCAAGGATTGCCATGGCCTCGGTGTCCTTACCTTCCGCGCTGGCCACCTTCGCGAGGTTGGTCAGCAGCGTCGGCGTCTCGCCGACCTTGTCGATCGCCTTGCGCAGCGTACCTTTCGCATCCCGCGTGCGCCCCAGCTTCAACTGGACGATCGCCCGCGTAACGAAGCCGCGCTCGATCATTGGATCGATCTCGAGCAGATGCGCACTGGCTGCGTCGACGTCGGATGCGAGATCGTCGCCAAGAGCCGAGATGACAAGCGAGTAAAGAGCGTCCGGCTCGTCCCACTTGGACTGGAGGTTCGGCTGCAGTACCTCCCGACGCCATTGCTCGAACGGAATCTGATAGGAGCGGCCGTATGTGTCGACGAAGGAAACCATGCGCCCGTCATTGGCCGGCGCCGCAGCGGGCGCCTCAGCGGCCTTTTTGCGCTTCCTGAAAAATCCAAACATCCCTACTGATTCCTGTCGAAATGAATTATTGGCCGGGCGGCACGCGCCGGATGGTCTGCACGTAAATATGCAAGGTCGCGCTTCCGCCGTCGAGCGCCAGGTGGTCATGGTGTGTACTCCCATGGGCGCGCGACGCAGCGCCGATCGGCAGGAGTCAAATCGCCCAAACTTGCATAACTACCCAGTTTGCCCCACGCTCTGCCCGATGCCGCATCGGGCGCCGTGGTCGACTGGAGGTGGGGATGAGTACTGTCCGTGGCCGTTACGGCCGCCGTGTATCGCGGATGCTCAGCCTCGCGGCGCTTACCCTCGGCGCGCTGAATCCGCTGCCCGGCCTCGGGGTCGACGCGCCGCCCGGGCACACGGTCACCTACGACCGCTACTCCCTCATCATCGACGGCAAGCCTACCTATCTGTGGTCGGGCTCCTTTCACTACTGGCGCCTGCCCTCGCCCGATCTCTGGCTCGATGTCCTGCAGAAGATGAAGGCCGCGGGCTTCAACGCGGTCGAGATCTACTTCCACTGGGGCTACCACTCGCCTGAGCGTGGGGTTTATGACTTCAGCGGCATCCGCGACGTCGACCGCCTGCTCGACATGGCCCGCGACGTCGGTATCTACGTCATCGCGCGCCCGGGCCCGTACATCAATGCGGAAACGGACGCCGGCGGATTCCCTGCCTGGCTGGTGACCACCGCCGGCAAACCGCGCACCACGTCGCCGGAATACACCGCGGCGTACCGCGAGTGGATGACGCAGATCGATCGCATCATCGCGCGGCATCAGATGACCGACGGCCGCGGGACGGTGCTGCTCTACCAGGTCGAGAACGAGCTGTATGACGAGAACCCCGATACCCGCCGTTATATGCAAAACCTCGAAGACGAGGCGCGCGCCGATGGCATCACCGTGCCGCTCACCGGCAACCACAACGGCAATTTCGTCGAGGGTCTGGGCGCCACGGACATCCCCGGTCAGGATTCGTACCCGCTCGATTTCGACTGCACACGTCCCGACCGCTGGAACGGCATCTACGACTTCAGCGAGGAGCGCCGTGAGCTGACGCATGTGCCGCTGTTCTTCCCCGAGTATCAGGGCGGCGCGTTCGATACCTGGGGCGGACCGGGCTACGAAGCCTGCCGGAAGTTCACCGGCCCCGCCTTCGAGCGCGTGTTCTACGAGTCGATGATGGCCGCCGGCTCGACGATGCAGAACTTCTACATGACCTACGGCGGGACCAACTGGGGCTGGTTGTCGTCACCGGGCGTGTATACGTCGTACGACTACGGCGCGGCGATCACGGCAAGTCGCCAGCTGACGAGTAAGTACGACCAGCAGAAGCTCCTTGGCTTAATGACGCGTGCCGTCGCACCGCTGGCACGGACCGATGCCACCGGCACCCATGTGCCGACCAATCCGCGACTGAAGGTCGTGGCGCGGATCAATCCCGACGACGGCACACGCTTTTACATCCTGCGACACGCCGAGCCGCAGGACACCACGAACGACGCCACTCACCTGACGATCGCCACCGATCCATCGGGCGCCCACGAGACAACGATTCCCCAGCAAGCGGGAACGGCCATCCATATCGATGGCCGGGATTCGAAGATCTTGCTGGCCAACTATCGGTTCGGTCGCCAGGATCTGGCCTACTCCACCTCCGAACTGATGACCGACCTGACCATCGGCGATCGTGACATCGCGCTGCTCTACGGTCGTCACGGTGAAGACGGCGAAACCGTCCTGCGCTTCGGCTCGGAGCCGAACAGCGAGGTCATAGCGGGCAAGGTCGCCACGCACTGGGACCCTGCAACGCACACGCTCCGGCTCAACTATCGGCATGACGATCTTGCCCGCGTGCTCATACACGATGGCGACAGATCGCTGCTGCTCCTGATCGGCGACAACGATGCGGCGAAACGCTTCTGGCAGGCAGATACGAAGGATGGCCCCGTTCTCGTGCGTGGCTCCTATCTGGTTCGCCATGCCAGGGCCGAAGGCGACCGTGTTTACCTCAACGGTGATACGGAAGAGGCGGGCGACGTCGAATTGTTTGCGCCGGCGACCACTCGCGGCCTGTCGTGGAACGGCAAAACGGTTCCGGTAACCACGACACCATCGGGCAGCCTGCTCGGCCACCTCGATGGCCCGGTACCCGTGACGCTGCCGGCACTGACCACGTGGCATGTCTCGAACGGTTCGCCGGAGATCGATCCCGGGTTCGACGATGCCGACTGGCTCCCCACCGATCGCACCAGCTCGCCCAATCCTTACTGGGCGCACACGCTGCCGATCCTCGACAGCGACGCGTACGGTTTCCATCACGGCAACGTGTGGTACCGCGGCCATTTCCGCGCGACCGGGAAGGAAACCGCCATCCGCTTGTCCGCCAGCATGGGTGTTCACCTGGGTAACCGCGGCATCTTCACCGCCTGGCTCAATGGGCATTTCCTTGGCAACAACCCCAGTGGCGCACAGCAGTTTGCCATCGATCCCGACTGGCTCAGGAAGGACGGAGACAACGTGCTTGCCGTGCTGGTCGACAACCAGGGGCATCTTCAGGAAGAACGCAGCGGCACGTTCCGCGAGCCGCGCGGCCTGATCTCGGCGACCTTCGCCGGGCCTGCGGACGACATCCACTGGAAGATTCAGGGCAACGCCGGTGGCGAAACACTGCCCGACCCCGTGCGTGGTCCATTCAACGCGGGTGGCCTTTACGGCGAGCGGATGGGCTGGCAATTGCCCGGATTCCCGGATGGTCAATGGGCGAGGACGACACTGCCAGCGAGTACCGATAAACCTGGCGTCGACTGGTACCGGACCTCGTTCCGGCTCGATCTCCCCGCCGATCAGGACGTACCGATCGCCCTGCGCATCCACGATATCGCGCCGCATCACTACCGTGCCGTCGTCTTCATCAACGGCTGGCAGATCGGGCGCTACATCAGCGACGTAGGTCCGCAGACGGAATTCGAGCTGCCCTCCGGCCTGCTCAACCAGCGCGGCGAAAACACCATCGCCATCGCGTCGTGGAGCACGGCGCACGACGGCGGCCTCGGCGAAGTGTCGCTCGTGATGCAGGGGAACTACCGTACGTCGCTCGTTTCGAAGTCGGTCAAGGCGCCGGATTATCGGGACGTCATGCGGGCACCGAAGTCCGGCAAGGCGCGCTGATACCGGCGAGGTGTCGTGCCGTCGGCTAAAGACGATCGACAAAAGCGCAAGATCTTTCGAACGAAGTACGCCGAAAGTGGGACGTCGTAGTCAATTCCGCACGGACGACGCATGTGACGATCCAAAGACACAGTTCATACACAGGAGGAAACGCCAGCGGACGATACTGCGGCGCGTCCGATGGCTACAGGGGGATTCAGCCGCCCAGTCATCCAGAGGGACCAACATGCAGAACCACGGGCAGCGTGCAAAGCATCATGGCGAGCGTCGTTTGCTTGCCACTTCACTGATACTGGCTTTGAGTGTTCCATTCGCGGCAAGCGCGGCGGATTCGTCGACGCAGGCATGGGCATCCACCCGCACCGAGGCCTTCCAGTCCGGTGCCGCACAGTTCCAGGGTTACGCCGAAGACGGCCAGACCGTATCGATCGCGGTGTCGCTCAAGGTGCGCGATCCTGACGCCTTGAACAACTACACGCGTGAACTGTTCCGACCCAACAGCCTCGTTTACCACCGTTTCCTGACGAAGGAGCAGAGTGAGGCCACCTTCTCGCCCACCGCCGAGCAGGCTGAAGCGGTCGCGGCGTACCTCAAAAAGCAGGGTTTCACCAACGTCGAAATCGCACCGAACCGCCTGCTCGTCACCGCCGATGGTGACGTAGGCAAGGCACGTTCCGCTTTCCGTACGACGATCGCTCGCTTCAACGTGCAAGGCGTGAACGGCATCGCCAACGACAGCGCCGTGCAGGTACCGGCGGAACTGAGCCAGATCGACCAGGTGGTCGGCCTCGACACCACCCGGAAGATGCAGACCTATTCCTTGCCGGCCGCGCAGCTGAAACCGGCGTACGTGACCACATCCAGTGGCGGCCATGGGTACTACCCGCAGGAATTCGCGACGGTCTATCACGCGGGCACCGTGGCCCGCGCCAGCAAAACCGCTGCCGCCGTCATCGGCTGGGGCAGCATGACCAACGCGCAGGCCGACCTCGCCCACTTCATCTCGGACAAGGGCCTTCCCGCCGTCCCCAGTTCCATCGTCGCCACCGCGTCGAGCAGCGATGATTCGGGCCAGGTGGAATGGGCCATGGACGCTCAGGCGATCACCGGCGTGAGCGGCGGCGTCAAAAGCCTGACCTTCTACACGTCGGGCACCAACTCCAACTCGGCGATCCTCAAGGCGCTCAACCGCGCGGTCAGCGACAACACCGCCAAGGTGCTCAACATGTCGTGGGGTGCGGCGGAATGCGGCAGCACCACCAAGGGCTTCGCGGATTCCGTCTTCCAGCTCGGTGTCTCGCAGGGTCAGACGTTCGTCGCGTCGTCGGGCGATAACGGCTCGTATCCCTGCAACGCCAGCGAAAACGGTGCCTACGGCAGCAAGACCATCCTGAGCGTGTCTTACCCTGCGAGCTCACCGTACGTTGCCGCGATCGGTGGCACGACGCTCAACACCGACACCTCCGACAACTACGTGTCGGAAACCAGCTGGCCGTACAGCGGCGGCGGAACCAGCACCGCGGAAGCGACGCCATCCTGGCAGACGGGTGCGCACCGCCAGGTGCCTGACCTTGCGTTCGATGCGGACTGGGACAACTCGCCCATCATCTTCTACCTGACCAAGAGTTCGACCTCGGGTGTGGGCACGTCAGGCTATTACGCCAACGGTGGCACGAGTCTGGCCGCGCCGCTGTTCAGCGGATCGTGGGCACGCCTCGAAAGCGCGAACGCAAACGCCATCGGCTTCGCGCCGCCGGCGATCTACGCCTATGCCAGGTCGACCACCACCCCGCTGCCGTTGCACGACGTCGCCAGCGGCACCAACGGAGGCTATTCCGCCACCAAGGGCTACGACCTGGCGACCGGCTGGGGAAGCTTCGACATCCAGGCGGTGGCTAACTTCATCGCCGCCAATCCCGGCTTCATCAACGCGAGCAATCCCTAACGGGACGGGGCGGCCTCGGCCGCCCCGTTTCCGAGCGTCCCTGCCCCCGGGTCAACCGCGTCAGGAACCCGTGACAGGCAACTCGATATACGTGCCGTCCGCTCCACCCAGCGATACCTTCTGCGTCGCCGGCTGGAAGTCCGCCGGCTGCGCGAACAGGATGTTGGGTACGAAGGTCTGCGGATTGCGGTCGTACAGGGGGAACCAGCTGGACTGTACCTGGATCATGATCCGGTGGCCGGGCTCGAACACATGGTTGGCGTTCGGCAGACGGAAGTCATACGCCAGCGGCACGTTGGGAGTAATCGGCTTGCCGACGGTGAAGCCTTCCCGATAACGGCCACGGAAGATATCCATCGCGATGCCGAGTTCGTAGCCGCCCATCTCCGGCTGCTCGGCGACCTGATCGGGATAGACATCGATCAGCTTCACCACCCAGTCGCTGTCCGTACCGCTGGTGCTGGCCACGAGGTGAACGTTCGGCTCGCCGCTGATGCGGACCGGCGCGGTAAGCACCGGGGTCGTGAAGGTCAGCACATCGGGGCGCGATGCCGCCTCGCGCTGGTCGCTGGTCAGCCAGTGCTGCCAGCCCGTACCCGACATCGGACCGACCGGACGCGGACGGTACGGCACCGGATGTGCCGGATCGGAAACGTACTGCGCCGTAGCGGACGGCTCTCCCGCCCCTGCGCCCAGCGCAAGAGTGCCATCCGGACCAGGCACGAGCCGCGTCGGCCGTGAACCGCCCGTCGCGTCCATCGGCCATGCCGGACCCGTCTCCCAACGGTTCTCGCCGGTGACATAGGCGTTGACCGGCGCTGTCGTGGCCGGCGCGTCTTTCAGGAAGTGCGCGAGGAACGGACGGAGGATCTTCTGGCGAAAGTAGAGTCCGGTGTCCGTGCCGAAGCGGACTGCGCCCAGGCTGCTGCCGTCGCGCACTTCCTGGCCGTGGAACCATGGGCCCGCCACGAGGAAGAGCTTGTGCGCGTCGTCGTGCGGTTTCATCGCCTTGTAAACGGCAAAGGCACCGTAGATGTCTTCCTGATCCCACAGGCTCGCCACCAGCATCGTCGGCACCTTGACGGGTTCGCGGGCCAGCGCCTTGTCCACCGCCTGATCGGACCAGAACGCATCGTAGGCCGGATGCTGCGCCACCTTGTTCCAGAAGCCCAGCTGTTCCATCCCGTAGCGCTTCGCGATCGCGCCGGCCGACACGCCTTCCAGGAAGAACTGGTAGTCGTCCGCGTAGTTGTTCCACCACTTGTGCGTGTTTTTACGCGAGGCGGTCTGCTCGTAGATGTATTCGAGGTTCTGCTGACGGAACGCGCCGTGATGGAACCAGTCGTCGCCCATCCAGCCATCGACCATTGGGTTCATCGGCACGGCCGCCTTCAGGGCGGGATGCGGATGCACGAGCGCCATCAGCGGTTCGAAACCGTCGTATGAAATACCGAGAATCGCCACACGGCCGTTGCTCTCCGGCACGTGTTTCACCAGCCAGTCGATGGTGTCGTAGGCATCGGTGGAATCGTCGACCGGAGTCGGGTTCTGCGGCCCGCGCAGCGGACGATTCATCACGTAATCGCCTTCCGAACCGTACTTGCCGCGAATGTCCTGCGCGACGCGGATGTAACCGTCCTGCACGAGCACATCGCTGGCGTCGTCGTCGTGACTGACCGCTACTCCGAGGTGACCGCTCTCGACCGCGCTGGTCATTTCGGACGCGTCGTAGGGCGTGCGTGTGAACAGGATACCCGCGTTCTTCGCGCCCTTGGGCACCAGGATCACCGTGTGCAACTTGACCCCGTCACGCATGGGGATCATCACGTCACGCGTTTCGTAGTCGAAACCGTCGTACGTCGGCTTGAAGTCGGCCGGCGTTTCGCTGGGCAATGCCGGATACGTGCCCCTGGCGGGTGGCGGAGCATCGCCGGCGAAGGTCGAGGTGGCGACGACGGCGGACAAAGCGGTGACCAGCAGGGAGTAACGGAGCGTCGAGATGGCTTTCAAGGCGATTCCTGGTTGGGCATGGACTTACTGGCACGTGGGAGGCATGCGTCCGACAGCCTCCCGGATCTGTACGGCGGCGGTGTCGGCCTCGCCGATCTGCTGGCAAAGGGCCCTCACCCGCGTTCGTCCCTGGGCCCGGAGCCCCGCGCATTGCCATGCACGAGGCGCATCGAGCGGCAGCACCGCGTAAGCCACCTTGCCACATTCGTCGTGTGCGCGGTCAGCGAGAGACCGCCCCGCGAATTCTTGCGGCGTCGCGGTCATCGCGGGATCGAAGTAACTGTCCGGAAAAGCCGCCGCGTAGCGGACCACGTCGACCCGCTGCACAAAGTCACCGACGCTCATATCGAAGGATCCTGAGCAGGGTGCGCGCTGTGCGAGGTCGCGCACGGCGGCCAGCAGATAATCACGCATATCGGTCTGCTCGCCGATCGCCTCGGTCACGCCCGCCAGCATCGGCAGCCGGGCTTGCGCCGCCATGGCGGCGAGGTCATGCGCGTGGGCAGTATCGCAGCGGGCGCGCACGGACGCGGCTACGAGGAAGACCGTGTCCTGAGCGAACGCCTCGTTCGCCCGCAGGAGTGGACCGAGCCGGTCCGTGCCGCTGCCCTGGGCACTTACAGCGACCACCCGTGCCGTCGCGTTCGTGGTCGCGGAGGCGGTCTTCCCAACCGCATGCCGCCTTGCCGGCGGCATATCGGGCGGTCCCGCGATCGAAAGCAACGCCACCAGCGCCGCCGTCACGATACCCGCGACAAGCATCCACACCCGCGGTCGCCCCGCCCATGGCACCTTCATTCGAACGCACGCCTCAGGCGCTCTTCGTCGTCGTTGCGATACGGCTCGATGGTGGCGCCGTCCATCGCGTACGCGGAAGCGGCCATCGCGTTCTCGGTCACCTGGGTGTGCATCACGCCCTTCAGCGTCACCGGGTCGTAGAGGCTCGGCGTATCGATGCCCTTCGCCAGGCGCACGTGCACCAGCATGTTCGGTGGCGGCGGAGGGACGTGGATACACGCGCCGTAAAACGGCACGAAGAAGAACTCGGTCATCCTGCCGTCATCATCCGTCTCCAGTGGCACGACATAGCCGGGCAAGCGGATCTTCCTGCCGTCGAGCGCGGCCACGGTATGCAAGGTACCGACCTGCTTCATACGCTGATTGCCGACGTGCAGCACCGGAGGTGCGTCCTCCAGCGCCTTGAAATCCTCCGGTGGCACCATCCGGCTCCAGTCGAGATCGGCGAATCCGTTTTCGTCCGGCAGGCCGAGCAGGGGTGCGGCGGGAGCTGCCGCCACGGCCGCGTTGCCACGCGACGCCGCGAAAGCATTCGCCGCAGCGATACCGTCAGCACCCGCTCTGGCTCGTCGCGCGCGACCTTCATCGGCGGCCGCCTGCGCACGCGCGAGCTCGGATGTCGCCGCCGTCGCCGGGCCCTGCGCCGCGGCGTCGTCAGTACCGTCGCGAGCACATCCCGCAACGCACAGAGCAAAGGCGAGACAGCACAGGCGCGCGATCACAGGCGCACCTGCAGGCCATCGGCCAGGGAACGTCGATACGCGATCCATCCCGGAATGCATCCCGACAACGAACCGAGCACCAGCACGCTCAACAGCAACCACCCTTCCTGCGCCGAGGGCGTGGCATTAAGCACGATGCCCGCGTTCGCCAGCAGATAATCGTGCGCCAGCAGTGTCACCGCAAACAGCAGGACCCCGCCCGCGATCATGCCGATAAGAGTCAGCAAGGTGCTCTCCGCGACCAGCAACGCGAAGACCGTGCGCGTGGATGCCCCCACCGCGCGCAGTACCGCCATTTCACGACGTCGTTCGTTGAGCATCGCCAGCAGGGCCGTCAACATGCCCGAGATACCGACCAGCACCACCATCGCGCTGACCACGCGCAGGGCATTCTCAGCGGTACCCAGCAAGTGCCACAGCTCGCCCAGCGCGACGCCCGGCAGCACCGCGAGCAGCGCCTCGTCGGGATACTCGTTCAGCGCACGCTGCACGGCGAAGGCCGAAAGGCGCGAGCGCAGCCCGACCAGGCAGGCGGTGATCGCCTTCGGCGTCAGGTCCCTGTGTCGCGCCTCATCGGCGCTGGACGCCATTCCCGGCAGACGGACCCCGGAGCGCCAGTCCACGTGAATAGCCTCGATCGCCTCCAGACTCACCGCGATCGTCGCATCGACCGGTGTGCCCGTCGGCGCCAGCACGCCCGAGATACGAAACGGCTTGTCCGAATGCAGCGCCGTTGCTGGGCCGCCCAGCCCATGAGCGAGGACGATGGTGTCTCCAACGCCATAGTGCAGACGACGCGCGACCTCCGCGCCGATCACCGCGTCGTAAAGGTCGGAAAAGGCATGTCCGGCCGCGAATGCCAGCGGCTTGCGTGCCCCATAGCGGTAGTGCAGGAAAAAATCGGAGGTCGTGCCCGTGACCCGGAAACCCCGGTGCGAATCGCCCAGCGACAGCGGCACGGTCCAGGCCACTTCAGGCATCGCACGGATGTCCTGATAGGTCTTCCACGTGATGTTGTTCGTCGCCTCCCCCACATGGAAGACCGCGTACAGCAGCAGGTTCACAGGACCGGAGCGTGCGCCGACGAGCAGGTCGGTCCCGGAGACGGTACTGGCGAAACTCTGCCGCGCGTCGGTGCGGACGCGCTCGACGCCCAGCAGCAGAAAAACACTGAGGGCGATGGTGATCACGGTCAGCGCGACACCGGTGCGACGCTGGCGCAGGCTTTTCAAAGTGATGCTGAAGACGTTCATCAGGCGACCAGCTGGTGGGAAGGAAGGTTGCCCAGCGCCAGGGCACGATCGAAATGGCGCGCCAGTGACATGTCATGGCTGACGAAGACCACGCCGGTGCCGTGCCGCGTGCACTCGCCCAGGAGGAGTTGCAAAAAGCTGTCCCGTGCGGCGGTGTCTAGCGCCGAGGTCGGCTCGTCGGCGACGATCAGTTCAGGGCCACCGATGAGGGCACGCGCGGCGGCCACGCGCTGTTGTTGTCCGACGCTGAGCTCGCTGGTTTTTCGTCGCGACAGGGTGCGCCGATCGAGGCCAAGGGCGCCGAGCAGTCGCGACGCTTCGATACGCGCATCGCCTGCGCGTGCCGTACGCGCGGGCGACCACGCGCACCCGAGCAGTACGTTTTCGACCGGATCCAGAAAGGGCAGCAGGTTGAACTGCTGGAAGATGTAACCGAGGTGGTCCGCACGGAAGCGGTCCCGCGCCGAGGCGCTCAGCGACGACAACGGCGTACCCAGCACATTCACTTCACCGGCGGCTGGCGAGAGGACGCCTGCGATGAGCCCGAGCAAGGTACTTTTCCCACTGCCGCTGGGCCCGCACAGGAACAGCCGCTCGCCGGAGGCGACGTGGAAATCGTCCAGCATCAGTACCGTATCGGAAGACGGCCACGCGAAACGCAGGCCTCTGCACCGCAGCAGCACCTCATCGCCGTAAGGAATCATGGCTGCACGTCCACCCGTACGACGCCGGGGTCGAGCACCTGCTGGTGACTACCGTTCGCGGACAGCACGTTGACTACGACGGTCTGCAGCGAAGGAAACGTTTCGACCAGTCGCACATCGAACGCGTCGAGCTTGTCCGGGTGCGCGCAAAGCAGCCGATAGTCGGCGTGCAGCTCGGCGTGCGCGCCCGAGGTGTCCTTAGCATCGAAACCACTGGCGTCGACGTGTGCCTCGGCGACGTGGCAATCCGCGGCGCGTTCCGCTTCCAGCCAACGCCCCGACTGCAACACCGCCTTCGCACGAGCGAGTGCCGCCCGCTCCGGCGGTGTGCCCGGCGGATGTTCGAAGCCGACGGCGTCGTGCCCGGCCAGATCGAGCTCGGCGGCGACCATGTTGTTCTCGATCGAGATATCGACCGTCGCCCGTCCGTGCACGTGCGCACCCACATGCCGGACTTCCGCGCCAGCTGCGCCAGTCACAAGCACGCTGCCGAGCAGCACCCACCAACGCACAGCCATGCCATCACCTCTTATTGTTATGTTATAACATAAGTTACATGACAAGCATCGCGTCGCGCCAGCCCTCCTCGTCACTCGATCGTTTCGCCTCTTTCTGGGCGATCGGGTGCGCTATCCACTGCCTCGCCCTGCCCCTGGTCCTGTTCGCCGTACCGTCGCTCTACCTCGCCCTGTATTCGTTCGCATCGCCCCACCGCGAGCTCGCCATGGCACTGCTGCGGCTGATCAGTCTGGAGCCCTGGTTCATTGCGACCGGCGCGTTTATCAGCACGCTCGCCATGGTCAGGGCATGGCGGCGACACCGGCGAGCCGGACCGCCCGCGCTGGCCGCAGCCGGCATCGCGACCTTGTTCGCCGCGTGGTACTTCGCCGCGTGGGCCGACGGGTGGATGCACACCGGCGGCGTCATGCTGGGCGGCGCCCTGCTCGTCACCGCGCATACGTGGAACGTGAAGTGCGTCCGATCGGTAAGGCGTGACGTTTTGTGAAGCCGCCGCTCCGCTCGTTACACTACGTGGATGTCGAATGCGAGCCACACACGGACACACCCTGCCCTGAGCGCGGAACCCAGGTGGATCTCCGGCAGTGCGTTTCTTGCCGTAGCGGCGGCCTACGCCGCGGTATATGAGATAGCCCGTTACATATCGCCATCCAGCCAGTGGAATCTGATGGCTGGGCTTCGCCTCGCGGCGATCCTGCTGGTTCCTCGTCGCTACTGGCCCGCCCTGATCGTGGGCGAGTGGGCGCCGCTCATTCAGAAATGCGCGATCAACGCCGGACGGTTCGGCCTGGAGTGGGCCATTCTCGGCGGGATTCCCCTGATGATCGTCTGTATGCCGCTGGTCATGCTGGCCCGGCGACGGGGCCCGTTTCCGTTCCGTGACGGGGAGATCCACCTTCCCAGCGTCCTGCTGGTAGCCGCGGCATGCGCACTTGGCAGCGCAGTGGTCGATACGGCCGGACTCAGCGCGGCTATCGATGCCTCCCGCGGTACATCGCCGACCATCTATCTGCGCGACTCCTTCTACGCCTATCTGCTGGGTGACTTCTGCGGGATGGTACCCGTCGTGCCGGCGTTGTTCGCCTTGAAGGATGTGTTCAACGCGGGACGGTCCGGTGCCTGGCGACGCGTGCGAAACATCCCGCTCACCAGCGCGCTCGTCGCACTTTGCCTGGCCGGCTGGATCGGGATAGTGCTTATACAAGAACGTCTGCACCTGCACGGCGCGGAGCTGCAGGCGCTTCGTCTGTGCGCGATGCTGCCGGTGCTCGCGCTGACGCTGCGCTTCGGCTGGCAGGGCGGCGCGCTCGCCGGCGTCCTCGCCCTCGCGGCGGTGATGTCGACGGCAGGCGAGTCGACCGACGTGTCGATCATCGAGGCGCAGGTGGTCATGTGCATCGCCATGGCAGGCGCCTTGCTGATCGGCATGCCCATCGCGCGGCGTACGCGCGAACGCCACGCGGGCCGCGTCACGGCGACGGCGGGCTGACTGGATAGCCCCAGGGGGCCGGCGCCAACACCTCCGCCAGCCACTCGACAAAGGCACGGGTCTTCGCCGGTGCGTGACGCGTCGACGCACGGATGACATAGATGCCTGTCTCGCCCTTCGCCCGCCACCCGTCGAGTACAGGGACGAGACGTCCATCCGCAAGCTCATGCGCCACGAGCCAGTCGGCGGCCATCAGCACGCCTGCCCCGGCGACGGCGGCACTGACGAGGGCGTGTATGTCGTCCGACTCGATACGTCCCGCCACTTTCACCGCCCGTTCCTCGCGGCCGCGCTGCAGATGCCATACGGGGTGCGTGAACATCGGCGTGAAACCGAGGCAGTCGTGCCGGGTCAGATCGTCGGGCGTCGTCAACGGCGGCCGTCGCTCCAGGTACGATGGCGCAGCGCAGATCATCCGACCGGCGGGTGCGACGCGCTGGCTGATCAGTCGGCTGTCTTTCATCTCGCCGATGCGCACCGCCACGTCGAAGCCCTCCGCGACCATGTCGACATAGCGGTCGCTGAAGCTCGCCTCGATACGCACGGAGGGATGCAGCGCCAGAAACTCCGTGAGTCGCGGCGCGACCCACATGCGTCCGAAAGCCGGTGCCAGGGTGACTCGCAGCAACCCAGATGGCGCATCGGCGAAATCGCGCGCCTCGTCCTCGGCCGTCCGCACCAGGTCCATCGCCTGCCGCACGCGCTCGCGAAATTGCATGCCCGCTTCGGTCGCGCTTACCCGCCGGGTCGATCGCTCGAGCAGGCGAATGCCGAGACGTGCCTCGAGGGCAGCCACACGGCGCGATACGACGGAGGCATCCCGCTCCAGCCGGCGGGCGGCGGCCGTGAAGCTCCCCGTGTCGACCACGGCAAGGAAGGTGAGCAGCTGGTCGGCTTCGAGCGCGTCCATTATTGCATCCGGTGCAGGAATGTCTTGCTTCTACCACCGATTTTGCGCACCGGGAACCCCTCACACTGATCGCATCCCCCAACCCGGAGACGCCGCCATGCGAGCCTTTCAGCTGACATCCGCTTCCATCGACTCCCTCACCGCGAGCGAGCTGCCGACGCCGCAGCCCGGTCCGGGCGACGTTCTCATCCGGCTACGCGCCGCGAGTCTCAACTTCCTGGACGTCGCGGTGGCCCGCGGCGACTTCGGCCCCGACCACTTTCCGCGGATTCCCGTGGCCGATGGCGCCGGCGAAATCGCCGGGCTGGGCGATGGTGTGGAAGGCTGGGCGGTGGGCGATCGTGTCGCGCCCGCGCTGATGGCTCGCTGGCTCGCCGGCCCGATTCAGCCTTCGTCGCATGACGCCGTTCGCGGCGTCACCGTCCCGGGTTCCCTCGCGCAATACACGGTCGCCCCGGCGTCGTCGCTTGTCCGTATTCCGGATGGACTGACGTGGGAAGAGGCCGCGACCTTGCCCGTCGCCGCGACCACGGCCTGGAACGGCCTCGTCAAAGGCCACGTGCGTCCGGGCTCGACCGTCGCCCTGCTTGGCACCGGTGGCGTGAGCCTGTTCGCGCTGCAGCTGGCGAAGGCCGCCGGGGCTCGCGTGATCATCACATCGTCGTCCGACGACAAGCTGGAACGAGCCCGGAAGCTCGGCGCCGACGAGGTCATCAACTACACGACCACGCCCGCGTGGGACGAGCGCGTGCTCGAACTGACCCAAGGCAGGGGTGCGGACCTGGTGATCGAATCCGTCGGTGCGGCCACGTTCCCCCGGTCCATGAATGCCGTCGCCTTCGCAGGCACGATCTTCGTCATCGGTTTCGTAGGCGGCGCGGAACTGACGATCCCCGTGCTCCCCATCCAGCTGAAGACGATATCGATCCTCGGCAACAACACGGGATCGGTGAGCGACTTCGCCGCCGCGGTGCGGGCCATTGAGATGGCGGGGATCAAACCGGTCATCGACAAGGTATTCGCTTTCGACGACGCGAAGGCGGCCTTTCACTACCTTGCCGACGCGGGACACGTCGGCAAGGTGGTCATTCGGATCGACTGAGGGACAGGGCCAAGAGCATCGCTCCGGGTCAGCTCCCACCGCAGCTTGCCGTGGTGGGAGCGAGCCTGTCGGTCGTGTCAGCCTGTCACCCCAACCAGACCGCCGAATTCGCCGGCAACATGTGTCCAGTGTCCAGCGGCACACTGGACACCAGAACCTCGCCGCCGGGCAGCGCGACCGGATGATCATTGGTGTTCACCACCACATGCACGCCGCCGTTGGCGAAAGCCACAACACCCGGCTCCGCATCGCGCCACACCAACTCGCCGTTACCGAGATGCCGTTGACGACGCAGCCGCAAGGCCGCGCGATACAGCTCCAGCGTCGAGCCGGCATCGCCCTCCTGCCGATCCACCGCATAGCGCGCGAACGACACGGGCTGCGGCAGCCACGTCGCCGTGCCCGGACCGAAGCCGAACGCGGGAGCCGCGCTCTGCCACGGTAGCGGCACACGGCAGCCGTCGCGGCCGATCTCCTCGCCTGAGGTCCGGAAGAATGCCGGATCCTGGCGATGCTCCGCCTCGAGCGTTGTGTGCTCGGGGAGACCGAGCTCTTCGCCCTGATAGATGTACGCCGAGCCCGGCAACGCCAGCGTCAGCAACGCCGCCGCACGCGCACGGCGCAGGCCAAGCGCTTCGTTCGGCTGCTCGCCGGCCGCGTCGATGCCCTTCGGCCGCGCACCCGGCACGCTCAGGCCATAACGCGACGTGTGCCGCACCGTGTCGTGGTTGGACATCACCCACGTCGTCGGTGCACCCACCTCGGCACTCACGGCCAGCGAGCGCGTGACCACGTCACGAAACGCCTGCGCATCCCAGTGGGTGAGCAGGTAGTCGAAGTTGAACGCCTGCTGCATTTCGTCGGCGCGCACATAACGGGCGAGGCGCTGCGGCGGATGCACCCACGCCTCGGCCACCATCATGCGGTCGTTGTCGTACTCGTCCAGCACCTGACGCCAGCGGCGATACACGTCGTGCACGCCTTCCTGGTCCCACATCGGGCCGTTGTTGGAGTGCGCACCTTCCTCGCCTTCGACCATCGAGGTCTGCCCTGCCCAATCGGGCAGGCCTTCGGCCTTGATCAGGCCGTGCGCCACATCGACGCGAAAACCGTCGACGCCACGGTCCAGCCAGAAGCGCAACACGTCCTCGAAGTCGGAGCGCACTTCGGGGTGGTCCCAGTTGAGATCCGGCTGGCTGCGATCGAACAGATGCAGATACCACTGGCTGTCGCCCGGTGCGCGCGACCATGCGTTGCCACCGAAGATGCTCTGCCAGTTGTTCGGCGGCAGCTCACCGTCCTTACCCTTGCCGTCGCGGAAGATGTAGCGCTGGCGTGCGGCACTGCCCGGCAACGTCGCGACCGCCTCCCTGAACCACGCGTGCTCGGTGGACGTATGGTTGGGTACGAGGTCGACGATGATCCGCAGGCCCAGACGATGCGCCTCGGCCAGCATGTGGTCGAAGTCCGCGAGCGTGCCGAACAAGGGATCGACATCGCGATAATCCGAGACGTCGTAGCCCGCATCGTGCTGCGGCGAACGGTAGAACGGCGAGAGCCAGATCGCATCCACACCGAGCTTCGCCAGATACGGCAGTCGCGAGGCGATGCCGGGAAGGTCGCCGATGCCATCGCCATCGTTGTCGGCGAACGAACGGGGATACACCTGATAGATGACGGCGTGCCGCCACCACGTGGTCTCATCCTGCGGAGCGGATCGTGCAAGATTCGTCTGCGTCATGAAGTCTCCTCTCGTGGCTGGTCGCAGTATTCGTGTAAGGACAACATCGCTCGCCAGCGGTTCACGCGGCGCGCGTTTCGCTCTTCAAGGGTAGAAAGGTGCCGTCATGCAGCGATTCTTCAACCTCTTCGAGGCTACGCCCCTTGGTTTCGGGAAGACAAACGAAGACGAAGAGGAAGCCGAGCGCGTTCAGGCCCGCATAAACCCACATGGCGCCGCCCACGCCGAGCCAGTGCGTCATCGACAGCGCCGTGCCGGTCAGCAGCAGGTTCGAACCCCACAGCATCGCCGCGTGCGCGCCGGTGGCGCGATCGCGGATGCGCAGCGGATAGATTTCCGATCCCACCAGCCAGCCGATCACCTGGATGCCGCCGGAGTTGAAGATCATGAAGGCGATGAGACACGCCACGACGAGCGCGCCGCGATGATCGCCGCCGAGATTGAAGTGAAACACCGCGCCCAGCAGCACCAGCGCGATAGCGGCGAACGGCATCATCCACAAGGTGAGCGTGCGGCGACCGACATGATCGACCACCAGCTTGCCGAGCAGCGTCATCAAAAGATAGGTGATGGCGACGCCCAGCGCCGCGAGCAGCGCGGATGAGTGGCCAAAACCTGCCTGCGTCAGAAACGTCGGCGTGTAATAGATCATCATTTCGATACCGGAAAGCTGCGTGAACGCCGCGACACCCAGCCCGGCGATCACCGCCGGACGGAGCCACTTCGCGCCGAGATCGCGCCAGCGCGAGGCGCCGCGCGCCTGCGAGCGATCGAGCACTTTCTCGATCTGCGTCACCTCGCGGCGCACCTGCGACTCGCTGTCGCGGATGCGCATCAGCGTGTCGTGCGCTTCGTCGGCACGGCCTTGCTCCACCAGCCAGCGCGGGCTGAACGGCGCAAACAGCATGCCGACGAACAGCAGGAACGCGGGAATCGCCGCGACGCCGATCATCCAGCGCCAGGTCCAGTCGTTCTGCAGCACCACGCCGACGATGGCGGCAAGAAGAATGCCGACACCGATCGACACGTTGAAGAACGTCACCAGTCGTCCCCGACGATCGGCAGGCGCCAGCTCGGCGATATAGGTCGGCACCACCTGCGTGCAGGCGCCGACGGCGATGCCGAGGAAGACACGGGAAAGCGCGAGTTCCCACTCGCCTCGCGATACGGCGGAGGCGAGCACGCCGACGACATACAGAATCGCGACGGCGATGATGGTGCGGCGACGCCCGATGCTTACCGAGAAGCGCGAACTGGCGAGGGCACCGATCACCGCACCGAGCAGGATGGCCGCGGCGACGATTTCCTGTGCCTGCGCATCGAGCTGGAACTCGGTCGATATCTGCAGCAGCGCACCGGAAATGATGCCGGTGTCGTAACCGTAGAGACCGCCGGAAATCGCCGCGAGCATGGCCACGAGAGTCATGCGCCACGAAGCGGCCTTAGGGTTTAGATCGATTGAAATCTCATTTGCTTTACTGGCGTCCAAGAAGTGCCCCCGTAGCGAGTGGAGTGAGGCGCGGCGACAACACGCGCGAGAAGAATGTTCACGGCCGCGGCGCGAAAAACAACGTCGAGCGCACGCGGGGAACCGATGAAACTGCGACCACCTTAGCTCAGCACGGTGGGAGGGTTCAAATTTCAGACGCGCTTTTCAGCGCTCAGGAAGCGTTTAGACGTGTGGCGTTTGGTCGCGATTCGCTCCCGGAAGCGCCCACCAACTTACATGTAACTAACAAGTGAAGGCGCATGGTGGACGCACCTGTCCGGTGCGCCGGACAGCATCCCTTGCGCGTGCCTTCGCCAGGGCGGTCCCACGCCCCATCATGGAATGTCATGCCACCGCAGAAACCCGAAAATCGCTTCCCCAAGGGTGCTCCGGCCGACCGTTCGTCCGCCGCCTTCGTCTCTTACGTCTATTCGCATTCGCGTCGCGCGCCCCTGCCCGAAGTGCCCCGCGATCCGGCCAGGCCGGGCAAGGCCAAGTCGGGAGGCAACGCGTAGTCCCCGCTAGAATCCCACCTCATCCGTACAACGCATGAGGTGGGATCCATGAGCGACCCGACGCTCGACGAACTCGCGACCGAAGAGGCGCGACTGCAGTTCGACACGCTGAGCCTTGAACAGGCATGGGACGTCGGTTGCGCACTGCGCGAGCTGGCTGTGCAGCGATCCGCGAAAGTCGCGATCGAGATCGCGTTGCGCGACCGCGTGCTGTTCCACACCGCCCTGCCCGGCACGGATATCGCCAACGCCAACTGGGTGCGACGCAAGCGCAATACGGTGCTCGCCCTCGGTACCAGTACCCTCGTCGTCGGCATGAAACTCGCCAAAGCCAGTCAGACGCTCGAAGAGCGCTACGGCCTGTCGCCCGCGGAGCATGCTTCCGACGGTGGCGGCTTTCCGCTTCGCCTGCGCGGCCTCGGCGTCATCGGCGCGATAACGGTATCCGGCATGCCATCGTTGCAGGACCACCGGCTGGTCACGGACGTTCTTGCGCGCTTTCTCCAGCGTTAGGCGAACTCGCGCTCGCGTAGTAGCGCACCCGATAGCCACGTCGTTCGAGGGCGGCCTCGAGATGGCCTGCGTCTTCGAAATGAACATGACTCAGGGCGAGAGCCGTTTTCATGCGTGAAAGGGTTCCGAAAAAGGGGTCATTTCAGTCTAACGCGTCGAAAAGCCAACGCCCGTCACATAACCCCCTGTGCGTTGTGCCGTTCTTCGCCGTATCCTTCCCGGACAGGGGTATTTTCGGCAACCGATGGACCAAACGACGCTTCCTCCGGCCCGACCGGGGGGCGGCCCCTGCCCGACCACTTTCCGGGAACACCAGGTATGGCGCAGACGTCGACGAAAAGCATCCTGCATGTACGGCCCGCACATTTCGTGTCCGCGGTCGCCACCGGGATAGCCGTCACAGGACCCACAGACGACGGCTTCGTCCACCTGCACTTCTTCCGGGAGACGCAGCGCATCACCAACGACGATGTGCCCAGCCGCAGCAGCGCACCGAACGAGGTGGAGCTGGCCTGGGGCCACGCGGAGCCCAACATCCATCTGGTCCGCGAGGAAGTGGCCGTGATCTCCATCCCGGTGGGACGGCTGCCGTTCGTCAGCACGGCCCTGAACAAGGCGGTCCGGTTTGTAGCGCGGGTGATGGCGCCCAGCGTGGGACAACGGCGGGAGAGCCGGGGGACAGCGGAGACGATCGCCGAGTTCTCCCAGGGGACGGTGGGACCGGTGCCTACGCGGCCAGGTGTGACAGCTTGACGGGAACGCTTTTTGCCAGAGGGTAGTGCCTCCGGGCCCGCGACGACTGGTCGCGGGGACCGAAGGCCGCCCCGGGACCGGGCTCCCGTATGATGGTGCGCTGCATCATGCCACCCGATTGCCATGCCGAAACAGAAAACCCGCATCGTCGATCTGGCTGCCGCCGCACGTGTCAGTGCCGCGACGGTCGACCGCGTGCTCAACGGACGCGGGGGCGTCAGTGAGCGTGCCCAGTCTCGCGTGCTCGAAGCCGCCAAGCGGTTGAAGATAAACCGGTTAATCGAGGTCCCGCCCGGCCGCTGGCTGCACGTGCCGATTCTGATGCAGTCGCCCACGATCCCCTTCTACGACGAGCTCGGCCGCCGGTTTGAGCAACATCGTCTGGCGATGCATGCCATGCGGGTACGCAGCCAGGTACATCATCTGTCTGAGATCGCGCCCGAAGCGGTCGCCGCCGAGATCGACCATTACGCCGAAGGCGCCGATGCGCTGATCGTGACCACCCACGACCACCCGCTGGTACGTGATGCCGTGCGTCGCGCGGCGGATCGCTGCCCGGTCGTCACCCTCGCCTCGGACCTGCCCGATAGCGGCCGCCTCGCTTATGTCGGCACGGATACTCACGCCGCCGGGCGTCTCGCCGGCGAGCTGATGGGTCGCTTCCTCGGTCCCGCGGGCGGCTCGATCCTGTTGATCAAGGGCTACCACCATTTCCGTAGCCATGAGCAGCGCGAGCGCGGTTTCGTGGAGGCGCTGCGCGAGCACTTTCCCGACGTGCAGATCATTCACCGCGCGGACAGCCAGGAAGACCCGGAGAGCACCGGGCGCATCGTGACCGACGTGCTCAACGCGGTGCCCAACCTCCGTGGAATCTACAACACGTCCGTAGGCGACGACGGGGTCGCCAGGGTGCTGACCGAGCGCACGCGTCCACGCGAGGTGGTCTTCATCGGCCACGACCTGACGGAAAGTAATCGCCGTCTGCTCGAACTGGGCCTGATGGACGCCGTGCTCGACCAGAACCTGGCGGCGCAGGCCGCCCGTGCGCTGACCCACGTGCTCGCGCGTTTCGGTCGTGCGGCGGCCCCGCCGACCCACCCGCAGCCCACGGCCATCCTCATGCGTGAGAACCTTCCGGCGAGGCCGAGGGACATTTGATGTAAAACCATCAACTTTTGAGGTTGAGGGTTTTACATCAAAACCGCTTTCTATAATTCGCGTCGTCGTGCCGCATGTGCCGCCGTGACGCAGCGCTCTTTTGTTTCTGCTCCAGCTCCCCGTGATGGCCGATGCGTTCGGCTGACAATGCGCTCCGCATCTGTCGACGCTTCGCTTCTCCCGCCATCGCAAGAGGAAGCAGTCCGATGTCAGATATCCACGGGTCCGATCCCCGTGCCGTTCCGCCGATCAACACCGGCCGCCGCCGGCTGCTGATCTCCGCGGGCATGATCGCCGCCGCAGGCGCCCTGCTCCCCTGGACCCGGATGGCCTATGGCCAGTCGCCCGCTCAGGCCAGCCCCGCCGAACTCGACGCGTTCCTGACCCTGGGTCGCCGCCTTACCGGCCATCCCGAGCTTCCCGCCGACGTCTCCGCACGGCTGTTTGCCGCGCTGGCCGCCGGCGACCGCAACTTCGGTCCGCAGGTGACCGCGCTGATCCGCGCCATGGATGCCGCCGGCATCGACGACATGCACAAGTTCAAGGGCTCCGCCGTCGACGCCGATCCCGCGCTCAAGGCGCTTGCCGTGTCCATCGTCAGCGGCTGGTACCTCGGTTACACCGGAGAGCCCAAGGGCACCGGCAAGGACGACGGTACGCAGTTCATCACGTACACGGGGGCCCTGATGTTCAAGCCCACGATCGACGTAACGGTGATCCCGACCTATGCCCGCGCCGGTACCGACTACTGGTCGGCCGCCCCGGCCAGCATCGCGACGGACTGACCGCGCGAACACGGCGCCACGTACGGGCGCTTGCGCCCCCACGCACACGCAGGACACACCATGAATACGCAATACGACGCCGACGTCGTCGTCATCGGCTCGGGCGCGCTCGGCAGCAACGCTGCCTATGAGCTGTCCAGACAGGGCCACTCGGTCATCATGTTGGAAGCCGGCTCGCGCATTCCGCGCTGGAAGATCCTCGAGAATTTCCGCAGTTCGTCGCGCAAGTCCAACTTCAACGATCCCTACCCGAACGAACCGTGGGCACACACCACGTTCGAGCCGGACTATATCGAGAACACCGGCTCGTTCGAATTCCGGCCGGGCATGCTGAAGCTGGTCGGCGGCACGACGTGGCACTGGGCGGCCGCCTGCTGGCGTTACCTGCCCAACGACATGAAGCTGAAGACGCTCTATGGCGTCGGTCGCGACTGGCCCATCGGCTACGAAGAGCTCGAGCCCTACTACCAGCGCGCTGAAGAAGCGCTGGGCGTGGCCGGCAACGGCGAGGAAGACCAGAGCGGCCAGGGCGGCAAGGCATGGCCGCCGCGTTCCAAGCCGTACCCGCTGCCGCCGGACGCGACGACTTACATGAACCAGGAGCTCAACAAGCGCCTGGGTCCTGCGGGTTACCACTACATCCATGAGCCCAACGGCCGCGTGACCAAGCCATACGACGGCCGTCCCGCGTGTTGCGGCAATAACAACTGCATGCCGGTCTGCCCCATCGGCGCGATGTACAGCGGCGACATGCATGCCACGCACGCCGAGCGCGCGGGTACGAAGCTGCTCACCGAATCCACGGCGTACAAGCTCGAGAAGGGCGCGGGCGGCAAGATCGTCGCCGTGCATTACCGCAAGCCGGACGGCACCGACGCGCGTCTGACCGCGAAGTACTTCATCGTGGCCGCGCACGGTCTGGAAACGGCCAAGCTGCTGCTGATGTCCGACGTCGCCAACTCGTCCGACCAGGTCGGCCGCAACCTCATGGACCACACCGGCATCGGTCTGTTGATGATCGGCGACCAGCCCCTGTGGCCGGGACGTGGCGCCGTGCAGCAAGGTGGCATCTTCAACTGGCGCGATGGCGACTTCCGCAAGCGTCACTCGGCGGTCAAGCACTCGATGTCGAACGCCGTACCGAACCGCGTGGTCACCGAGCGGCTGCTGAAGAAGGGCGTGATCGGCCCCGAACTGGACGAGCGCATCCGTCACGACGCGTCGCGCTGGATCGACGTCGGTACCGTCTTCGAGATGCTGCCGAACCCGGCCAACCGCGTGACGCCGAGCGACAAGAAGGACGCCCTCGGCATCCCGATGCTGCGCGTGAATTACGACGTGGACGACTATGCGAAGGCCGGCAAGGTCATCGCCAAGGAGGACTACGCCAAGTTCGCCAAGCTGTTCAACGCCGAGATCGTCGAAGACGAGAGCGGCTGGCAGAACCGCGACCACATCATGGGTACGGTGATCATGGGTTCGGATGCGAAGGACTCCGTCGTCAACGGCGAATGCCGCACCTTCGACCACGACAACCTGTTCCTGGCCACCACCGGCGTGATTCCCGCCTCCGGTGTGATCAACCCGACGCTCACCGGCGTCGCGCTGTCGATCCGCATCGCCGACACGATTCACAAGGAAATCTGATGGCCACGAATTCCCTGTTTCGCGGCCTGCTGCGAGCTGCCGTCCTGGTCGGCGCCGTCGCCGTCTCCGCGCCGTCACTTGCCCAGGACGACAACGACGCGCTGATCGCCCGTGGCAAAGGCGTCGCCATCGCGGCCGACTGCGCCGCCTGCCATACCTCGTCGCCGGACAAGCCGTTCGCCGGCGGTCGCGGCATCGGTTCGCCGATGGGCAACATCTACGCATCCAACATCACGCCATCGAAAGACGATGGTATCGGTGGCTACAGTGAGGCGCAGTTCGTCCGCGCGGTACGCGAGGGCGTCAACGCAAAAGGCGACCACCTCTACCCCGCCATGCCATATACGGCATATGCGGGCATCACCGATGCCGACATGCACGCGCTGTATGTGTACTTCATGCAGGGCGTGGCGCCGGTGGACAACAAGGTGAAGGAAACCCGCCTCGCCTTCCCGTACAGCATGCGCTGGACGATGGCCGGCTGGAACCTGATGTTCCTGCACAAGCCCGCGGCCATCGACGCCACGGGCACCGAACGCGGTCGTTATCTTGTCGACGTGCTGGGTCACTGCAGCTCGTGCCACTCACCGCGTAACCTGCTCATGGCGGAACGCCAGGACGCGTACCTCGGCGGTGCCACGATCGACGGTTGGTTCGCCCCGAACATCACCTCCGATCCGGTCAGCGGCATCGGCGGCTGGTCGGAAGACGAACTGGCGTCGTATCTCAAGAACGGTCACGTGCACGGCAAGGGCCAGGCCGGGGGCGGCATGGCGGAAGCCGTGGAGCAGAGCCTGCGTTTCCTGTCAGACGACGACATCAAGTCGATGGCGACCTACCTGAAGACGGTCAGGCCGATCCGCGATCCGGCGGACACCAAAGCTTCGTATGCATACGAAGGTGGCAGCGCCCTGCCCCCGACGACGACGCTGGAGCCGCTGCGTGGGGATGCCGCCACCGGACCGGATGTGCGCGGCGTGCATGACACCGTGGACGGTGCCGCGCTCTACAGCGGCGCGTGCGCCAGCTGCCATCAGCCGAGCGGCAAGGGGACGGAGAATCAGTATTTCCCATCGCTGAGCCACAACCGTGCGGTAGGTCTGTCGCGTCCGGACAACCTGATCATGGCGGTGCTTCATGGTCTCGATCGTCAGGGTGCCGACATGCATGTGTCGATGCCGGCGTTCGAGTACGACATGACGGATGCGCAGGTGGCTGCGGTCGTCAACTATGTGGAAGAGCACTTCGGCAATCCGGCGGTTCACGCGACGGCTGAGGATGTCGCGACGATCCGTGCGGGTGGGCCGAAGCCGTTGCTGCTTAAGCTGACGCCGTACCTTATGGTGGCGGGTGTGGTTGTCGCTGTCCTGGTGCTTTGGCTGGTTGTGTTTCTGGTCCGGCGTCGGAAGCGTAAGTCACGTCGCTGATTTTTTGGTGGTGTGGTATCTGAGGGGTGCCGCAGTGATGCGGCGCCCTTTTTTGTGGACTCGGGGCGAGGGAGCCGACCTTGTTGGCGAAAGCCAGCCGAAACCCCATCCACCGACGACTGAGAAACATCGTAGTAAAATCGAGTTTTTTCTCATTACAAAAGTCATCCAATAGAGGCATAAGACGCTCCCGTCTCGAAAACCCGGAGCCCACCCGATGCCACTGACCGCGCTGACCACCCCTCTTTCTGGCACCGCCCCCTGCGGAATCGATCTCAGCCACCTTCCTGAGTTCGACGACATCCAGGAGGCGCGTCGCTCAGACGATGCCTCGCTGGATCAGGGCGAATGGACGCGTGAACTGAAATCCGCCGACTGGCCCCGTGTGGTCCGTCTCTGTGCCGCTTCTCTGAGCAACCGCAGCAAGGACTTACGTGTCGCCGGCTGGTATATCGAGGCTCGCGCTCAGGTAGACGGCCTGACCGGGATGGCTGAGGGGTACGACGTATTCGCGACACTGTGCGAGGAGCTTTGGTCGGGGTTGCACCCTGGCGGCGATGAGGACGACGAAAGGCTGGGATGCCTGCGATGGGTACTGAGCCATACGCCGCGCTGGATTCGCGGCATCGCGCCAGAGTCCATGGCACATGAGCTCAACGAGCCTGCAAATACGATCCTTCGCGCGATGGACCGCCTGGAAGCACATATCGAGGCGGTCGCGCCTGCCGACGGTCCTTCAGTCACGGCCGCCCGGGATGCGCTACTCGATATGATTACGGCCGCCGTGAACGCCGCCCCGCCCGCGACGGGTCCGGCATTAACGCCAGCGGCATCGTCGAGAAACGGTGGAGACAGCCGCGACGACGAGATCCGGAAGTCCACCGCCCGGGCGGCGGAGGCCACCGCTCAACAGGAGTCACCGTCCATCACCTTCGAGCATCGCGATGAGGCCCTGCAGTGCCTGCGCGATGTCGCCCGTTTCTTCCGAGCGACCGAGCCGCACAGTCCAGTGGCCTACCTCGCCGACAAAGCTGCCCATTGGGGAGATATGGCGTTACACGAATGGCTGCAGCAAGTGCTCGGCGAAGGTGACACGCTGGAACGCATGCGCTCCACCCTCGGTGTTCCTGGCAAGCAGTCCGCCAAGTGAATCGCCGCGGTCAATTCTTGGGCGGGCGACGTTCCGCCTTGCGACGCTCCGCGTCGATATGTTCCACCAGCACACTTAGAACGGCAATGTCTTCACTGACCACCCGGGCCGATTTCCGACGGCTGGTCCGTGACCGGGCAGTCGGACCTGCCGTTGTCGACGGCTTGCGGCTTGCCACCGGTTGCAACGGTCCAACCGCAGGCGGCATCGCGGGCAAAGGTGTCCGCGTTAGCGCAATAACTGGCATTTCCGCGACTACGTTCGGAATCGACATGGCTGGCACGTGCGTCGGACCGAGAGGTCCCGACACATCGTCGGCCGCAAAGTGGATGCTTCCCACCAGCACGAGGCTTGGCATGATGACCGCGAGGGCAATGGTGCAAGGTCGCGCGAGCGCCACGCGCCAGCGGCTCGTCTCGTCCATGTCCATGAGGATCCTTTGCGATGGATCCCGCCTGATGACGCCGCTCTTCGAAAGGAGACCATCATTCCTGGAGGTCATGCGTAAGCTCCGTGCCCGCCTGTCTGCGATGGCGCACCTTACACAAGCGAGACGAGCGTGCCAACCGCCGACGCGGCGAAATCACCTCGAGGCGTGTCCCGCGTGAAGGCATCCATTCATTTAGAAACCGCATTCGACAGCGTCATGGCGTGTCTTGTCGCCGCGTCGGTTGTCGCGTGCTTCATTTTCGTCCTGATCGTCTTTCCCGACGTGACTGACGCACTTCGTCGGGGGATACGTCAGCGGTCGGCGAACGTGATGAATCGGAACGTTCGAATAGTCGGTGTATGTCGTGACGCTTTGCTTCGTTCAATCGTGTGGATGCGGGACGCGGCGAGAAATATGCTTACGCTTTCGCTGGCGTTTCGCTGGGTGATTCCGGTCCTGTGCACCGCTATCGTCGCTCCGGCCGTTGTCGTACTAACGTTGAAGCGAGGCACCGTCGCTCTCGACGCGTTCGACGCAACGCGTGACTCACGCAGCGAAGCGACACCCGCTGTCGCCGCGTTATTTCAAGGAGAACACCTGGTGGCACCACCACCGCTACCCCCGGAGGTATTCTCTACGCGAGAAGTCGAACTCGTTCGTCCCGCGCTGGCGCATGCCAGTCGTGTCTGGTCGCTACTCGATGATGTCTTCGCACAACAACTTCTTCGTGTTTATCGCCTGATGAGGGAGCGCCATGGCTACGAGATGGTTTTGATCGAAGGCTATCGAAGCCCCGAACGACAGGATGAGCTTGCCGCCGCCGGCCGCCACGTCACCAATGCGGCGGCATGGCAGAGCTACCACCAGTACGGTCTGGCGGCTGACAGCGCGTTCCTTAAAGACGGGCGTATCGTGATCTCCGAGAAGGATCCATGGGCTATCAAGGGCTACCGGTTGTTTGGAGAGGTGGCTGCGGAAGTGGGGCTGACCTGGGGCGGGAACTGGAAGTTGATGGATCTGGGCCATGTCGAGCTAAGAAGATCGGGGGCACGCGTTGGATCGGCCCAGTAACCCGATTCACTGTCGACGCAGAAGGCAGGTCGCCCGCAAAAATCTTTTCGCATTTTTCAGATTTGTCCTAGAGCCAAGCGACCCCACCGCTTGCTAGCGTCGCACCCCTATCGATTCGTCTGATCGGGCCTTCCTTCGGGATCGTCGACGGCGCCGTCGTGCCCGCGCTTCACGAGGCGCCCCGTGTTCAAGCAGGAGATTTATCCATCCATGGATTCGACCCGTTTCTGGCCAGCGGTTGCTGGCGTCACGCTGACAGGGGGAGGCCTGATCGCCCTGGCCCTGGACCAGTGGTACGTCCTCTTCGGCATCCTTGTCTTCGCCCTACTTCTGTTCGCGCTGTACCACTTCGGCAAGCCGATGTGGAATAGCCGAAAGGCAAAGACGATGGCCACCGGTATCACTGCGCCACCGCTAAACGTTGAGCAGCGTCCCGAAGACCGCGCCGCCCAGATCGAACTTCAGAAACGCCTCAAGAAAGCGGTCACCACGGTCCGCGACTCGCGCCTTGGCGAATCGCGCGGTCGCACGGCGCTATACGAGCTGCCCTGGTACATGGTGATTGGTCACCCAGCCGCGGGTAAAAGCACCGCCATCGCCCGCTCGGGCCTTCGCTTCCCGCTTGGCGAAGAGCACGGGAAGGCCGTCACCGGCTACGGGGGCACGCGTGACTGCGACTGGTACTTCACTTCGGAAGGCATTCTTCTCGATACGGCAGGCCGGTACAGCAGGAAGGAGAACGCCAGTGACCAGACGCAGTGGAGGCGGTTCCTCGACATGTTACGTAGACACCGGCCGCGGGCACCAATAAACGGTGTCATTGTCACCGCAAGCCTGGATAGCCTCCGCAAAGAGGCAGCCGATGCCAATCAGCCCGATGCCATCGAACGACACGCCACCGACCTGCGTCAGCGGATCCACGAGCTGATCGAGCGACTCCAGGTGTCGGTACCGGTCTATGTGGTCTTCACCATGGCAGACCGCATCGGTGGTTTTAGCGACTTCTTCAGCTCATTGGATGCCGACGAGCGGGCGCGCGTCTGGGGCGCCACGCTGCCGTTCGAAGACGAAGGAACGACAAATCCCGCAGGCAGATTCGCTACGGAGTTCGACATACTGGCGAGCGGACTGCGTTCACACGCGCGCAGACGAATGGCCGCGGCGCCCGGCGATATCCCCGGGGCGCTGTTGACCATGCCTCTCGAATTCGCTTCGCTCAAGCCCGCATTGAGCCGTTTCGTGGAGACGTTGTTCGAGGACAATGCGTTCCATTTTCGGACGTTGTTCCGTGGCTTCTACTTCACCAGCGCAGCGCAGGAAGGCGGCGAGGCATCCTCGCTGAGCAACTCGATCGCGACGCGCTTCGGCCTTGCGCTGGCACCCGCGTCGACCGAAACGAGCGCAGCCGCCGTGACCACCCCTGCCGACCTCAACGCCAGGGACAGGAAGCTGCCGGGCCATGCGTACTTCCTGCACGATCTGTTTCGTCGGGTGGTTTTCGCTGACGCGCGGCTTGTGCGCCAGGTCAGCACACGCCAGACCCGCCGCCGCCGTTTGGCAATCGCGACGGCTGCCTGTGTCGGCACGGGCCTTCTGCTTGGCTGGTTTGCCCATGCTTACCGCAGCAACCAGCAGTTCATCGCCAATGTGCAGGCCGACTTCCAGGAGGTGCGGCGGCTACAGGCCGACCGCATCGATCTGAAAAGTCGCCTCGACGCCATGCTGGTACTACAGGATCGTTTGCAACAACTGATGACCTATCGCCATCGATCCCCGCTCGTCTTCTGGCCGCTCTACACGGGCGACCCGTTACTCGAGGCCGTGCGCCGGGAGTATTTCGCCGGCATGCGGCAGCTCATGCTGACCCCGGTGAGCCGCGAGATGGAGGCGTACCTCGCGCAAGTGGTTGCGACGTTTACCGCTCCGGACGCACGGAGCGCGACGCCGTCGGACAGTACCGCTGGCTCGCCGTATCGACCGGCTTCGGCCAGGGATAAAGATGAAGCATACAACGCACTCAAAGCCTATCTCATGCTGTCGGATGTCCGCCGGGCCGAGTCCGCGCATCTCGCGACTCAGCTCACCCGGTTCTGGCGACACTGGCTCGATGAGCACCGCGGCGCTATGAGCCGCGAAGAGCTGATCGAGCGTGCCGAGAAGTTGCTGTCGCTCCATGTATCGCTGGCAGCAGAGCAAGGCTGGCCGTCCATTCAGCCCCGCGCTGCGCTGGTCGACGATACGCGCCGAGTTCTGGCCAGTGCGATGCAGGGAACTCCCGCGCGGGATCGCGTTTTCGCCGAAATCGTAGCGCGGGCCTCCGCACGCTACCCCGCCGTTACGGTCAGGGAGATCGTGGGCAACTCATCGGATAAAACGCTCGCAGGAAGCTACGCCATCCCGGGCGCGTATTCCGTCGCCGCGTGGGAGGGCTACATCCAGCAGGCGATCGGCGATGCCTCACGCAAGTCGCTGGATACGAGCGACTGGGTGTTACAGGACACGCACATGGACGACCTGACGCTCTCCGGGAGCCCAGAGCACATCCGTAAAGACCTGCAAGCGCTGTACGCGACACGCTATATCGACGAGTGGCAGCGCTTTCTCGCCGGTGTCGGTGTCGCCGAGCTGCCTGACTTCGGCCACGCCGTGGCGGCGATGGAACGACTGGGTGACAGCGAGCAATCGCCGCTTCGCAAGCTCCTGGAGCGGGCGCGGCGGGAAACGGCATGGGACGCGTCGCCCGTAGGCAAAACCAGTCTCGCACGTGCTGCGGCGTCAGAACCGGTGCTCGGACTGGCCGATAAGGCACCTCCGTTGCCGGATGCGGGCAGCATCCCATCCGTAGCGGATGGCCCAGTGGCACATGCGTTTGCGGGTCTGGCCAGGATGGTCGATGCGCGAGATGGCGCCGCGCCGCCGCTGCGGGGCTATCTGGCGGCGCTAGGGCGCCTACGTACGCGCCTGCACGGCATCGAAAACGAAGGCGACATCGGCCCCGGGGCACGGAGGCTGGTTGAAGCCACGCTGCAGGGCAAAGGTTCTGAGCTCGTCGACGCCTTGCGGGTCACGGACGAACACATGCTGGTCGGTCTGGTGGATGCGCAACGGCAGTCGCTACGCCCGTTGCTTCTGCGGCCGCTGACGCAGACGTTCGCAGCGTTGATACCGCACGTCGAGAAGGAACTGAACCAGATCTGGGACGCGCAGGTCTACCAGCCGTTCACCCGAGACCTTGGCCGCAAGTTTCCCTTCGCGGAAGAAGGTCGCGTCGAGGCCAGTGCCGACGAAATCGCCGCGATCTTCAGCCCTGGCGGCGCCATTGCCCGGTTCTCCAGCGAGGCTCTCGGACCGATCGTCGAGCGGCGTGGTGATGTCCTGACGCCGCGCCAGTGGGGTGAGCATGGCGTCACACTGTCCCCTGCCCTTCTCAGTGACTTCGCACAATGGATCGCACCGCTGGGCAGCACCGTAGCCGGACCGCAGACGCTGTTTCAGTTGATGCCCGAACCGACGTCGTCGGACGTCAAGGAATACACCGTCACCATCGGAGCCCAGAGCCTGCGCTACCGCAACGAGCCCCCGCAATGGAGCAACTTTGCCTGGGGCGGATCCGCGGCCGCGCCTCTCGTCGTCATCGAAGCCACCGCCAGCGACGGGCGCATCGTGCGTATCGCCGACTTTCAGGGTGCCGATGCGTTGGGAGAACTCGTGCGCAACGCCCAGCGGCAGCGGGCGGACGACGGGACACATGTGCTCGCATGGTCGAAAGATGGCCTCGTCGTCGGCCTGCGCCTGAAGATCGTCAACGCTGCGCCGGTAGACGCTGACGGTGCCCGCAAACGCGGACTCCGAGGAACGCAGCTGCCGGCTTACATCGCCGGAATGAACCATGCAGTCGCCGCCATGGAGGGAGGCCGATGAAGCGCGTACAGACCATCACACCCAGTTACTTCGGCAAGATCCCGTCGAAGGATGATTTCATGACTTCCGCCGGCGCGGACCACCGCCTCGTCCGACGACTCGACCATTGGCTGGCGGAATGCATGGCACGTCTGTCGGAGCATCCCGGCTGGCAAACTGCCTACGACGCCAGCGAATCGTTCGACGTACTGGCAGCAACGACCCATAGCCGCAACGTAGCCGCTGGAACCTGCCTTCCCAGCCATGACGCAGCCGGCCGGCGATGCCCTATGCTGGCATGCCTGCGTGTCCAGTCGCGAACGCCCATGGCGTTCGCGGCCACCGCCCCGATCGCACTGGGCACTTTATGGTCGTGCCTGCAACACGATCTGTCCCAGTTGAAAACACTGCAGGACACCGGCTCTTCGCTGCAGAGGATGGGTACGACGCCCATGCTCATCAACGCCGACAAGAGGCCGCACGACGAGGCACTTCGCGAATATATGTCCACCGAGTCGGCCATCCATCTGGACGCCTTGCTCGTCTCGGCGGGGCACGCTACGAAAACGTCCAATGTTCTTGCCGCACTGCATGCCCTGCTGAATGGGGTCGCCGCGGAGCCGTACCTACCCATCAGCCGCGGCCTGATCCTCCCGCTGCCTGCCGACCCCATGCGGCGGACCCGCGTAGCCGCTTTCTGGATGACACAGCTACTCCCTTATCTGGGCAAACGCGACATCGAAGTGGTCGCCCTGTTGACCCGCACCCCGACGCCCCGCCTGGTCATCAGTCTGGACGGTACACGTGGCACGGAACTCATGGCGGCGACGATGCCGGCCTGGGTCGCAGACGCGTATATCGATCTGACCTGCGCGCCATCGCCGGGCGAACTACTGCCGAACGTACCTCAGTCCCCTCACGCTTGCCTGCAGCGATTGAGCGAGGCCTTCCTGTCGCACGCCCGGAAACCGAATCCATGCGAATGAAACCAACGTCCGTGCTGCAAATCGTTGCTCTTGGTCTTGGCCTAGTGTCGTGCGCCAGCGCGCAAGCGACGGATGGCGCACCCGTCATCATTGAAGGCGTTGTTCCCGACGAGACGACGCGGGCGGCGCTCGTCCAGCGACTACGCTCGATCTATGGAGAAACGCAGGTCATGGATCGACTTCAGATTGCCGCGGTGACGACGCCCGCCAACTGGTCGCGCTACGTTACGCAAGCGATCGTCGGTGAACTCAAGGAGATTTCGAAAGGACAGCTGACGATCGACGGCAACGTCGTGAACGTACACGGCAAGGTGTCGAGTAACGAGATCCATGACCGGGTGCAGTCCCGCCTGAAGTCAGCGTTCAACACGACCTACGAGGTTCACGACGACCTGATCGTCGACGACACGAACGCGAGGCAGGCTTTGCTCGACCGGACACTGGCCAGTCGCACGGTTCAGTTCGAGACGGGCAGCGCGGTGCTCACCCCACAGGGCCTAGCCGTACTCGACGATATGGCCGCCGCCATCACTCGCGTTGGCGTTCCCCAGCTAGACATCGTGGGCCACACCGACAGCGTTGGAGATCGTCAGGCGAATATCCTGCTCAGTGTGCAACGTGCCGACGCGGTAAAGGCCTACCTGACAGCGCGCGGCATCGACGCGCAACGTATGGTCGTCGGTGGTCGCGGACCCGACCTGCCCGTTGCGGACAACGGGACGCCAGCGGGCCGCGCACGCAATCGCCGTATCGAATTCGTCATCCGCCGGTCGTAAGCCGGCCTATCAAGGAAGTAACCCATGAGCAAACCACTCATCATCGTCGGCGACAGCCACTCGCACGGCGGAAACGTTCTTAACTCGTCCGCGGACATGGATATCGGAGGAAAGCTGGTGGCCTGCGAGGGTGACGAAGCGCTTTGCCATGTCCATGGACTGACGAAGATCGGGGCGGCTACGTCGAATATCACCTGCGGCGGCCGACGGGTGGCATGTGACGGAGATCGCTTGGCCTGCGGCGCGGTGTTGAAGGCTAGCCAGGACGCGGTCGATTGTTTTTGATCATATCCACGTGCGGCACGACGCAGCTATCGAAGCCGGGCATATCCCGGCTTCGATAGCTGACTTTCCTTTTTAGCTGGCGTTGACGGGAATCTAGCGTCGAGGCCTGCCCTCCCCTGTAATCAGCCACTTAGCCGACCATCCTTTGTGGACATAGACCGCCAGGATCGCGGCGCTTACGGATGACCTGCCGTTTTCATAGAAGCTCAACGTGACACGATCGACGCCGAGCTCAGCGGCCATCGTCGCCTGGGAAGCCTTGCCACGCGCAAACGCGAGGCGTTGACCCAGCGATACGCGGTAAGGGTCTCTCATCATCAATCCTTCCTGGATGCATGCCTCGACCAGCTTCGGGCGTGTGCGCGTAGGGTAAGCATTTCCGAGTGCTTGTGACTCGCGCGAAGAAAGAAAGTCGAAATTTTCAGAATTATTCTATGTTCGTCGGTTGTTTGACGGCGCGGTGCGAAGCTTCCGATAGGCGGTGGCTTTCGGAGTTCAACGGCGGCGCATTAAATCGGATCGATTTTTCAGAATTCTCCTAGAGCCAGGCGTCTACTTCGCTTGTTAGCGTGACGTCCCTTTTCCGCGCGGGTGTCACCATGTATTCCGGCTCCGACATCGACGACTACTACACCTCGCACTTCCAGGATGCCGAGCGGATGCTCTCGGTCGCGTTCGACGGCGGACGCGACGGAGTGCTCCCTCCGAGCCGATGTTTTCTCCCCTTTCGCCTGGAGTTCTCCGAGCGTCTGTCGCAGCCCTTCCGCGCAGTGCTCTACGGGATCACTCCCGCGTATTGGGAATTTCCATACGACAAGATCCCGGGCGATCGCGATGTCGAACCGCATGCGGACCGATTCCTCGGGCTGTCCGCCGCGATCCGGGTTCGCGCCGAGGGCCGCGTGCGCGCCATCAACGGTGTGGTCACCGCCGCCCGCCATCTCGGCAACTGGTACAGCAAGGCCGATTACACCGGTCACGATATCTTCGAGCTCGTGATCGAAGCGCCGCTGCGGTTGTTCGACATGCGGCGTGCCAGCCGCATCTACCAGGAGCGCTCGACCCGCGGCATCCTGCATGAACTGCTGGCCGAGCACCGATTCATGAACATGGCCATCAGCGAAGGCATGCGTGCCGCCTTCGAGACCCGGGATCGGGCAGATCGCGACCTGGTTCGCTCCTGCCGCATGCAGTTCCAGGAATCGGACCTGGACTTCATTCACCGCCTGCTGGTCGATGAGGGCCTGATCTACGTGCTCGAGGCCGAGCATGGTCGCAACGGTTACAGCAACGCATGGCATATCTTCAGCCCCGAGCACTACTTCGGCGACGAGATCGACGCCACCCTCGACGTCACCCCGGACGTCGAGGAAGGGGAGCTGATGCTGCTCGGCTGGCAGGGCCGGCGCAAGCTGGTGCCGCCCTTCACCCGCACCATCAGCCACGAGTACAAGGACAACGATCGCTACGTGGGTCGCGGCGAGGGCCGCGTCAATTACGGGCACGCGCAGACGTCCCGCGGCACGTTTGGTAACTCCGAAAGCCTCCCGCCCCGCGCCGTGCTCCGCCCTGTCCGAGGCAACCACGAGGCGCTATCGTTTGATGATCCACCGCTCACGTACATGGATGCCCCGGCCAAGCACCGCCAATGGGCGTACGAGATGGAGGCCGAGGTCTATCACGGCGCGACCACCGCTCCGCTGACCCTGGCCAAGGTCATCCGCGTCCTCGGCCTGGACGGTGGCCGCGTTCCGCTGCGAGTCGAGCGGGAAGGCACGAGACCGGATGAGCGCCGTCACGACTACATCGTAACCGCGCAGACCATCGTCACGTCCGTGGCTTTACGCGGTCCGGCACGCGGCTGCTGGGCCACGTTGGCCGACCAGCTGCGGGAGGCTACCGGCATCGAGATGTTTCCCGACGAGGGTGACAGCGCTTTGGCGCCGATGCACGTAACCTTCGAGGCCCAGCCCTTCGGCAAGCCGCTCGTGGCGGCGCACCCCAACGATATCGCCCGTCCGCATCCCGGCCCGATGACCGCTACCGTGGTCGGTCGTAAGGGCAGCGTGGTCTCGACCGACGCGCTGGGTCGTATCGCGGTGAAGTTCCATTGGCAGCGTGAACCGGACTCGCCTGTCCTCGCCAAGAATTTCCACGACTACACCGACGACCCACCGGTCAATGTCCGCTACGTGCACCCCGGCGCCGGTGAGGGCATGGGCATGCAGTACCTGCCGCGCGTGGGCGATGAAGTGCTGATCCTGTTCATCGACAACGACATGGACCGGCCCATCGCAGTGGGCAGTGTGCATAACGGCAAGCTGGGTACGCCGAGCTTTGGAGGCGTATCGCAGTTGCCGCTGGATGCAGCGCTTACGGGACTGCGCACCGGCGAGCATAAGGGCGGTGGTGCCAATGAGATGGTCTTTGACGACACGACCGACGAGGTCGGGCTGCGCCTGGGGAGTACGACGGCGGCGACCGATCTGAGCCTGGGGCATATCGGGACGCCGCGCGCGCGCGGTGAAGCCAGAGCACGGGGGACAGGCGCCGAATTGCGCACGGATGGCGCAGCCGCCTTGCGTGCCGCGAGGGGCATTCTTCTAAGCACGCACGCCTCTACTGCGGACGCGCAGCACCTCGAGCACAGCGCACTTTCTGCGCTACTCGATGACTGCAGAAATCTCGTCAGCCTGACGGAATCGAATATCAGGCGCCGCCCCGAACTCGACGATGCCGCCGCCGGGCGAGATGCCATCGTTCAGTCGGTTGCCACGTGGAACAGCAAGGATACGGCCGGATCTGGTTCTGCCGTTCTCGCCGTGTCGTCTCCCGATGGCATCGTCGCTGCGACGGACGCATCCACGCTGGCCGTGGCGGGAGCGCATATGGATCTCGTTGCCGCTAAACGGCTCCAGCTTCATAGCGGTGCTCAGACGACCATCGCGGCGCAGGGTGGCATCGCCTTGAACGCCGTGAAGAATGGTGTGGCGATCGAAGCAGTCCATGGCGACGTGACACTGGGTGCCCACGACGGCCAGATGTCGCTGATCGCGCATAACGATCTTTCGGTGAGGTCGGTGACCGGCACGCTACAAATCCGTGCTCCTGTCATCGAACTGATTTCGGGTAATGGCAGCTACATCCGGCTCGGCACACACATCGAACTCGGCTCGCCGGAGGATCTCGTTGTCAAAACACCGGACGCGCACTTCACCGGGAAGGGCGAGAAGCTCGACTTGCTCGAAGACCCAGCGCCCGACGAGCTAAACGAGCCTGGGACAGGCGCCTATGGGCGGAACGCACACAGCCAGCGGCGGGCTCGCACCACGTCGCCAAAGAAGGAGGCAACGTCATGACGACATCAAATCACCCCCGCACCACTCCCGCGCCTGCGGTTGAGCAACCGGTCACGGCGACGAAGCACTGGGCCTATCCATTCGCCCTTCGCGACGCTTCCGCGCCCAACGACCTGCATCACCATTTTCAGGCCGTCTCCGCCATGCCGGTCGGCATGTTTCCCATCGCGTGCTCGGGCTTCCTCAACGGCAGCGTATTTTTCGGTGAGGAATGTACCGGTCTCACGATCGACGAGGGATTTCGTTGCCTCGCCGATGGCGAGGTCGTGGCGTACCGACTCGACCGCACGTTGCACACACTCACCTACGACCCCGCGCACGTCGTCCTGTATTCGCTCGGCTTTGTACTGGTAAGACATCGCATGGACTTGCCGCCGGGGCCACCGCGCGAGCCAGCGCCGCAAGGCAACC
>NZ_FUYT01000028.1:7500-22222 GCF_900167995.1 Luteibacter sp. 22Crub2.1 | reverse complement strand
CCGATCGGGCGGTCACGCAGAGCATGTCGCGCAAGGGTAACTGTCTTGATAACGCAGCGATGGAGAGCTTTTTTGGCACGCTGAAGGCCGAATACTTCCATCTCAACCAGTTCGATAGCGTCGAAGAGCTCAAGCGCGGCATCGACGACTACATCCACTATTACAATCACGAACGCATCAAGCTGAAACTAGAAGGCCTGAGTCCGGTGCAATACCGGACCCAGGCCTTGAGTGCCTAGCTCAAACTGTCCAACTTCTTGGGGTCAGTTCATTCGGCGGGATTTTTTTGGCGGCGGCGAGGGAGTGACCTCAGCCGCCTTCCTTCAGGGCAATGGCGCTGATGCCCGCCGACTGCAGGCGCTGCTTGGTGCCTTCCAGATCGGTTGCCGACTTGAACGGGCCGAGACGCACGCGGTTGTAGGTCTGCGAACCGACCTTCACCGACTGGACGTTGGCGACGAAGCCCTGCAAGGCGAGCTTGGCCTTCAATGCCTCCGCATCGGCGGCGCTCGGGAACGCGCCAACCTGCAACAGGTAACCCGGGCTGCCCGTCGCGGCAGCGGGGGCGGCGGGCTGTGACGGAGCGGCGGTGACCGTCTGCGTCGCGGCCTTCGGCAGATTCGCCGCGGCCTGCTGCACCTGAGCCTGCTGCTGGGCGGCGGCAGCCTGCTGAGCCTGCGCCTGCTGGGTCTGTTGCGCGGCCAGTTGCTGCTGTTTCTGCTGCTGGGCTTCGGCACTGGCCTGGGCGCGGATCTCGGCGTCCGGAATGCGGACTTCCTTCTCCGAGAGCACCGAGTAGAAATCGTACGACGGCTTCTTCGGTTTCTCGGGTGCGGTCTGCTCGACGACGCCCGGGTCGCTGCCCTTCTGCGCGGTGGCTTCCGGGTTCGGCGCCGGGCCCTGCTGCTTCTGCATCATGGGAATCAGCGTGCCGCGCATGGCGAAGGCCATGAGCAGGGCGCCGGCGAGGATGCCGATCAGTGCCCAGCCCCAGCCGGGCATGCCGCCGCTCGAACCGTTGCGGACGGCCTGACGGCCTTTCGTCGCCTTCTTGCGTGTTGCCATTTACATGCTCTCCGGGGCCGAAATGCCCAGCAGATCCAGACCGTTGCGAAGCACCTGCTGCGTGGCCGCCACAAGCGCGAGGCGGGCGTCACGCAGATCGGCGTCGTCCACGATCCACTTATGCTCGTGATAGTAACTGTGGAGCGTGCCCGCGAGTTCGCGCAGATACTGCGCGATCAGGTGCGGTTCCAGATTGGCGGCTGCCGACTCGACCATTTCGGGATAACGCGACAGCTCGACCATCAGCGCCGACTCGTGCTCGGTGGCGAGCAGGTCGAGCTTCGCGAGACCGTTGCCCCGATCCGTGGACAGCCCGCGGTCGGCCAGTTCGCGGAAGACGCGGCTGGCGCGCGCGTGCGCGTACTGGATGTAATAGACCGGGTTGTCGTTGCTCTGCGAGCGGGCCAGGTCGATGTCGAAGACCAGCTGCGAATCCGCCTTGCGGGCGATCAGGAAGTAACGCGTGGCGTCACGGCCCGCTTCGTCGATGAGGTCGCGCAGGGTGACGTAGGAACCGGCGCGCTTGGAGATCTTCACCTCTTCGCCGCCGCGCATCACCGTCACCATCTGGTGCAGCACGTATTCCGGCCAGTTCTTCGGAATGCCGGTGTCGAGCGCCTGCAGGCCGGCTTTCACGCGGGCCAGGGAGCCGTGGTGATCCGAACCCAGCTCGGTGATGGCGCGCTCGTAGCCGCGCTGCCACTTGGTGCGGTGGTAGGCCACGTCCGGGAGGAAATAGGTGAACGTGCCATCGGACTTGCGCATGACGCGGTCCTTGTCGTCACCGAAATCCGTCGAGCGGAGCCACAGCGCGCCGCCTTCCTCATAGGTATGTCCGTGGGCCACGAGTTCCTTCACGGTCTCGTCGACCCGGCCCTCGCTGTAGAGCGACGACTCGAGGTAATACACGTCGAAACCGACACCGAACGCCTTGAGGTCCAGATCCTGCTCGTTGCGCAGGTAGGCCACGGCGAAGCGACGGATATCGTCCAGGTTGTCGGCGTCACCGGTACCGACGACGGTCTCGCCGTCGGCTTCGACCGATTCCTTCGCCAGAAAGGCGCGGGCCACTTCGGCGATGTAGTCGCCGCGGTAGCCGGATTCCGGCCAGCCCGCTTCGTCCGGGGCGATGCCCCTGGCGCGCGCCTGCGTGGACAGGGCCAGATTCGCGATCTGCACGCCCGCGTCGTTGTAATAGAACTCGCGGAACACTTTCCAGCCGCTGGCGGCCAGCAGGCGACTCAGGCTGTCGCCGATCGCCGCCGCGCGGCCATGGCCGACATGCAGCGGGCCGGTCGGGTTGGCCGAGACGAACTCGACGCCCGCCGTACGGCCACCGCCGTCGCGGTTGTGCCCGTAGCGGTCGCCTTCGGCCAGCGCGCGATCGATCTCGGCGTGGAAGGCGGCCGGCGCCAGGAAGAAGTTGATGAAGCCCGGGCCGGCGATGTCGACCTTGCCCACCAGGGAGGAGGCGGGAAGCGCTTCGACCAGGTCCGTGGCGAGATCGCGCGGCTTACGGCCGGCGGCCTTGGCCATCATCATGGCCACGTTGGTGGCGAAGTCGCCGTGCTCGCGGTTGCGCGTGCGCTCGATCACGAACGTGGGCGCGACGAAATCAGACGGCAGTTTGCCGGACTCACGCATAGCCCCGATGGCCTGCAGGACGAGTTGTTTCAGCTGTGCTTTCACGGGATGGGCGACGCGGATATGGAACCGGCAATCCTATCAGAAGGGCCACATGGGCCGATCGTCCAGGGTAGCTCCCGGTTTTCCACAGCCTGTGGATAACTCTGTGGGCAATAACGACGCGCTGCGACCTCGCGCCACATGGCGCCTCGTTGACATCGCAGCGTAATAACTAAAGTAACGCATAAACAATGGCTTGCAAGACTGACTTGCGCCGAGACACCAGCTGTGACGTCCAAGTGGCAAATCGGCGCAATGTGCATAAGTCGAATCCTGCAAGTGCCGTGGCGTCGTTCCCGGAGCGTTCCACCGCACGCGTCACACGCGATGCGCCGCCGCGTCACGGGGCTGTCATCGCCCATCGTCACAATTCATCGTGTGCCCGGTGTCTCCCCGGCCCAACGGCACAAAGGGCTCACCACGCCCCTCCCTCGAAATGGTGACCCCAACGGCGCGAGCGGCACTCGCGCCGTTTTTTTTGCCTGAAATCCGGACTCAGATCAGTCCCCGGTCCGCCATGGACACCGGCTCGCCCTGCCCGATCACCAGGTGATCGAGAACCCGGATATCCATGAGTTTGAGGGCATCGACCAGCACGCGGGTGATCTCGCGGTCCGCCCGGCTCGGTTCGGCCACGCCGGACGGGTGGTTGTGGGCGAGGATCACCGCCCCCGCGTGGTGACGCAGGCAGGCCCGGACGACCTCGCGCGGATAGACGCTGGCGCCGTCGAGCGTGCCGCGGAACAGTTCTTCATACCCGAGCACCCGGTGCCGGGTATCCAGGAACAGGCAGGCGAACACCTCGTAAGGAAGGTGCCGCAGCCGGGCCTTGAGGTAAGCGGCGCTATCTTCCGAGGAACCGATGGCCGGCAGGTCGGTGAGTTCTTCTTTCAACGACCGGCGGGCCAGTTCGATGGTCGCGACCAGCCGTGCCCGCTTGGCGGGCCCGACGCCGCTGAGTCTGGGCAGCTGGTCGGGATCCGAGAGCAGACGGCCGAGGCTGCCCGCTTGGGCGAGCAGTGCCCGGCCGGTCGCGACGGCATCCCGTCCGGCGACACCGTTACCGAGGACGACGGCGAGCAGCTCCGCGTCGGACAGCGCGCTCGCGCCGTGAGCCAGCAGGCGTTCGCGAGGGCGGTCGCCGACCGGCCACTCCCGGATGGTCAGACCGCGTACGCCGGGCGCGCCGGCGGTCGTCGCGTTGAATGCCGGTGCGTTGTCGCGCACGGCCGAACGATGGAGATGCCCCCGCTTCATGAGTCGTTCTTCCTGATGACCAGCCCGCGGCCGGAGAGATCCCCAACTTAGGATCGTCGCGGACGAATGGCGATAGAACGATTCTGAAAATGCGGGGCAATATGGGTGCGAGGCATGAGCCGGTCCGCTAAGCTTGATGACCCCTCGCCACCGCGCCGTTTTGCCATGAGTCTTCGCCAGCGTCGCATCCTCATTGGCGTTACCGGTGGTATCGCCGCCTACAAGATCTGCGAACTCGTCCGCCGCCTGCGCGACCTCGAGGCCGAGGTGCGCGTGGTGATGACCGAAGGCGCCACGCATTTCGTCACACCGACCACCTTCCAGGCGCTTTCGGGGCAGCCGGTGCGGGTCAGCCTGTGGGACGAGCAGGGCGAGGCCGCGATGGGCCACATCGAACTGGCCCGCTGGGCGGAGCGCGTTCTGATCGCGCCGGCGAGTGCCGACACCCTCGCGCGGCTCGCGCACGGCCATGCCGACGACCTGCTGACCACCGTGGTGCTCGCCACCGCCGCGCCTGTTTACGTCGCTCCGGCGATGAACCAGCAGATGTGGGCCAACCTCGCCGTACAGGCGAATGTCGGCACGCTGCGGGTCAGAGGTGTCGGCGTCCTCGGCCCCGCCGACGGCGATCAGGCCTGCGGCGACATCGGCTCGGGCCGCATGCTCGAGCCGCATGAACTCCGCGACATCCTCGTCGCCTCGTTCGGCGATCAGTCGCTGCGCGGCCGTCGTGTCGTGGTCAGCGCCGGCCCTACGTACGAGGACATCGATCCCGTACGCTTTATCGGCAACCGCAGCTCGGGCCGCATGGGCTTCGCGGTGGCCGCCGCCGCACGCGATGCCGGCGCGGACGTCACCCTCGTTGCCGGCCCGGTATCGCTGCCGACACCCCACGGGGTACGACGCGTGGATGTGCGCAGCGCCCGTCAGATGCACGACGCCGTGCTGGCGGCATCCGACGGCGCGGCTATCTACATCGGCGCCGCCGCGGTCGGCGACTACCGTCCCGCCGATGTCGCCGGTCACAAACTAAAGAAGGCCGACGGCGCGCCGTTACGCCTCGAACTGGCCGAGAACCCGGACATCATCGGGACGCTCGCCGCGCAACCGGTGCATCCGTACCTCGTCGGCTTCGCCGCCGAAACGCGGGAGGTGTCCGGTTACGCCCAGGACAAGCTGCGTCGGAAGGGCCTGGACATGATCGCCGCCAACGAAGTGGGGGCGGGCAAGGGCTTCGAGGTGGCGGATAACGCACTGCATCTCTACTGGCCCGATGGCGACATCGTGCTACCCGAGATGCCGAAGACCGAACTGGCGCGTCATCTGATCCAGCATGTCGCCCATCATTTCCTGGCTGCACACGGACACACCTCTTGATCGACATCGAACTGAAGATCCTCGACCCGCGGCTCGGCGACACCATTCCCTTGCCTGAGCCGGCCACCGGCGGCAGTGCCGGCATGGATCTGCGGGCGGCGGTGGAAGCCCCCGTGACGCTGGCCCCCGGTGAGAGCCTCCTGGTACCGACGGGTCTGGCCATTCACATCGGCGACCCGGCCTGGTGTGCTCTGATCGTGCCGCGCTCGGGCCTGGGGCATAAACAGGGTCTGGTCATGGGCAATCTGGTGGGCGTCATCGATGCCGACTACCAGGGGCCGCTGATGATTTCGTGCTGGAATCGTGGAAACGCACATGTGACCATCGCGCCGGGTGACCGGGTTGCGCAATTATTGCTGGTTCCGGTGGGACGGGCGCGGTTGCGCGTAGTGGAAGGATTCGCACCTTCGCAGCGGGGCGAAGGCGGGTTCGGTTCGACCGGTATTGGCTGATTCGCCGAGGGATACAAGGGGCACCATGGCTGGGAAAGAGGGTGGGGAAGGGCGGGGGTCCCGGACCGATCTGCGACGTTTGCTGCCGCTGGCCGGCGCGACGCTGCTTATCGTGGCGGGTGCGTTCTGTGCATGGCAGGCCTGGCTGATCGCGGACGAAAGTGCCGCGGCCGAGCGTACGCGTGCGGCGCAGCGGCAGACCGTGAGCGAGCTTGCCAGCCTTTACGGCGCGAAACGCCAGCAGTTCCTTCGCGCGGCGGCCGACCCATCCGTGGAAGCGGCGATCGACGATCACGCCGCGGCGGCCGCGCGGTTACATGCCCTGTTGCCGGCGGCGAAGGTCGTCGAGGTGTACAGCGCCGGGCTGGACGAAGTGGTCCGGGCCAACTTCCGCGAATTCGGCTATGCCAAGGCGGCGCAGCTGATGGCGGCCCTCGGCTCGTCCGAGCCGCCAGTCGCGGCGACGACCCTGCATGGCAGCGAGCGCAATCTCTCGGTCGCTGAACCGATTTCGGTCGGCGGTACGGTGCGCGCCTGGGCGTGGCTCGAGTATCCGTTCGACGACATGGCGGCGCGTTTCGAAGCATCCTCGCCGGGCGGCGGTCGCCTGGCCCTGAGGCAAGGCGATGGCGACACCGGCACGACGCTGCTTGCCAAAGGTTCGCGTTCCGTCGGGGTGGACGGGCAGGAGATCGTCATCGCCGGTACCTCCTTGTATGTAAAGGCGGCGATGCCCGAGGCCTTCATCGTCATCCCGCATTCCGAACTCCTGGCCGTGTTGCTCACCCTCATCGGGCTGGGCGGCGGTGCCTTCCTGCTCTGGTCCAGCCGTCGTCAGCCGACGGTCGTCGAAGCCGAGCCCGAGCCCGAGATTCTCGTCGCCGACGTGCCGCGGAGGCCGCGCCTCCCGCCGACGCCACAGGCAGGCGGCAACGTGGTCCGCGAGACGGTGCGTGCGCCGGCAACCGCTCCGGCGGCGATCGATCCGTCCATCTTCCGCGCCTACGACATCCGTGGCGTGGTCGGCACGTCGCTCTCACCCGACGTGGCACGCCGTATCGGTCAGGCGATCGGCGGTCTGATGACCGAACGCGGTCTGCACGAGATCGTGGTCGGCCGGGACGGCCGTCTGTCGGGTGAAGCGCTGACCGCGGGATTGTCGGACGGCCTGCGTGCCGCCGGCATCGACGTGATCGATATCGGCCTGGTTCCCACGCCGTTGGTGTATTTCGCCGCCTACCATCTGGGTACCGGCTGCGGTGTGGCCGTGACGGGCAGTCATAACCCGGCGGATCACAACGGGTTCAAGATCGTGGTCGGCGCCGAGACGCTGGCCGATGCCGCCATCACCGATCTGTATCGCCGGATCGTCGAGGGCAGGCTGCGCGAAGACGGCGTCGGCACCTGGCGTGAGCAGTCGATCATCGAGCCGTATGTGGCCCGCATCGTCGGTGACGTCTCCGCGGAGCGCCGCCTGAAAGTGGTGGTCGATGCGGGCAATGGCGCAGCGGGTGTCGTCGCGCCCCGTGTCCTCGAGGACATCGGCTGCGAAGTCATTCCGCTGTACTGCGAGGTCGACGGTCGCTTCCCGAACCATCATCCCGATCCGTCCGACCCGCGTAACCTGGGCGACCTGATCGCGGCGGTGCATACCATCGGCGCCGATCTGGGCATCGCGTTCGACGGCGATGGCGACCGGCTCGGCGTGGTCACGGCCAGCGGGGAGATCATCTTCGCCGACCGGCTGCTGATGCTGTTCGCTCAGGACGTGCTGTCCCGCAATCCGGGTGCGACCGTCATCTACGACGTCAAGTGCACGGGCCATCTTCGCAAGGTCATCCAGGATGCCGCCGGCGTGCCGCTGATGTGGCGCACCGGACATTCGCTGATCAAGAGCAAGATGCGCGACACCGGAGCCGCGCTGGCCGGCGAGATGAGCGGCCACTTCTTCTTCGCGGACAACAATCGCTGGTATGGCTTCGACGACGGCATCTACGCCGCCGCCCGCCTGCTCGAGATCGTTGCCGGCGATCTCGAGGAACGCACCGTGGCGGAACTGTTCGATGCGCTGCCCAGGAGCGTCTCCACCCCGGAGCTGAAAATGCCGGTCGCGGAGGAGGGCTCGGCGTTCCGGTTCATGGAAAGCTTCAGCGCCGCATCCAGCTTCGAAGACGCCCGGGTCACGACGATCGACGGTATCCGTGTCGACTGGCCGGACGGATGGGGGCTGGTGCGTGCATCCAATACGTCGCCGGCCCTGATCTTCCGTTTCGATGCCGACAACGCGAAATCGCTCGAGCGTATCAAGCAGGCCTTCCGCCAGCGCCTGCTGGCGGTCGACCGGAACCTGCCCCTGCCGTTCTGAGCGGTGATCCGCCGGCCTCAGCGGCCGGCGGCGGCCTTCAGTTCGCGGTAGTGCTTCAGCTGTGCGTCCATGTTCACCTGGGCCGCATCCTTCGCGGTCATCTGGCGCTGCAACGTGGCGCGTAACCCGGCCACCGTGTTGCGCTGTTCGGTGATGCGGGAGCTGAGATACGGCGGCACGGGCTGCTTGCCGCGTTCGAGGTCGCCCGCGCGGTTGAGCAGGTCGGCCAGTGCCTTCTCCTGTCCCTGCAGATTCAGCCGCGTGGTGCGCGCCGCCTGTTCGACGTTATCCAGTTCCGCTTGCTTCGCCGTGGCGAAGGCGGCTTCATTGGGATACGCGTTGAGCAGCTGCGCGTCGTCGCGCTTTTGCTGATCGGCGGCGGCCTGGGCGGCTGCCTGCTGATCGGCCAGCTTCTTTGCGGCGGCGCGTTCGTCCGTGGTCAGCTGACGGTCGACGTGTTTGATCACGACGCCCTGCGAGTTGACGACGTCGTAGCCGGCTTTCATCGCATCGGACGTCAGGCTGTCGCTGAAAAACGACTGGCCGCTCGCATCCTTCCACTTGTAACGGAACGCGCTGTTGTTTCTCGTATTGTCCTGACCCGCGGCGAACGCGGTCGTGCCAAGGCACAGTGCCGCCCCCGCGAGGATGTAACGAACTGCCTGCATGATGTCCCCCTCCTGTCGGCTGAGTATAGCCAGCGCACGGGGAGAGGCCAGCTTGCCGGACGCAAGCGGCCTTTTACGCGTGACGCAGTCGCCGTTTTCGGTCAGGCGCTGACACCGTATCGTTCGCGATAAGCCAGCAGGCGACCGTGTTCGCTGGCCAGTTCAGGGCGCTCCCCCGCGTAGGTGAGCACATCGGCGAGGGTGGCGATGGCGACGACCGGGATACCGAACTGTGCCGCCACTTCCTGTGCCGCCGACAGCTCGCCCTGGCCGCGTTCCTGGCGGTCGAGCGCGATAAGCACGCCGGCAGGCTCGGCGCCCTGCGACCTGATCAGTTCGAGCGATTCGCGCACGGCGGTGCCGGCGGTCATCACGTCGTCGACGATCAGCACGCGGCCCTTGAGCGGTGCGCCGACGAGCGTGCCGCCTTCACCGTGCTCCTTGGCCTCCTTGCGGTTGTAGGCCCACGGCACGTCCCGGTCCTGGGTGTCGGCCAGAGCGATCGCGGTCGCGGCGGCCAGGGCGATCCCCTTGTAAGCCGGGCCGAACAGCATGTCGAAAGGGACGCCGGAGCGCGTCGCGGCGGCGGCGTACGAACGGCCGAGCCGGGCGAGGGCGGCACCGGAGTCGATCCGGCCCATGTTGAAAAAGTAGGGGCTGCTGCGACCCGACTTCAACGTGAACTCGCCGAAGCGCAGCACGTCACGGGCAAGGGTCAGTTCAATGAATTCGCGCTGGTAGTCGTGCACGTCGGTCTCTCTCAGGGTTTCCAGGGATGCAACAGGCGCCACATCACGTACTGCGGGCCGATCGGGCCGCCATGGTACAGCTCGTCGTGTTCGAGGTACCCGGCGCTGCGGTAGACGTGGACCGCCGCTTCGTTGCGTACGTTCACCATCAGCAGGATGCGCTCCTTGTCCGGGTGCCGGCCTTCGACATAGGCCTGGATGCCATCCAGGGCGCGACGCCCCAGGCCTTTCCCCTGCCAGCGGGCATCGATCATGAAGCTGCGCAGCGCGACCGCGCCGTCCACCAGGGGATGGTCGCCCAGGGCCACCGCACGACGGTCGATGCGCACGTAACCGACGACGTCATCCTCGACCAGCAGGGCCAGGGCCTCGCTGCCCGGGCAGACGGCGGCATCGGCCATCGAATCGACCGTGCGTCCGACAAAGGGCAGCTGGGCCGGGTGCACCGCGACATCGAGGACGGCGTGGCGGAGTTCGGCGGTGACGGGCGTGACGCGGACGGGCTGGCTCATGCGCTCATTGTAGGCGCAGGTATGATGGCGGGATCGTCGAATACCCGATCAAGGTCCCATGCGCATCATTTCTCTGAACGCCAACGGTATCCGCTCCGCCGCCACGAAGGGTGTCTTCGACTGGCTTCGCGCACAGGATGCGGACGTCGTCTGCCTGCAGGAAACCAAGGCCCAGGAGTCGCAGCTCACCGATCCGATGTTCCGTCCGGACGGCCATCACTGCTTCTATCACGACGCGCGCAGCAAGAAGGGCTACAGCGGCGTGGCGATCTACTCGAAGCGCGAGCCGGACGAAGTACGCGTGTCGCTGGGCCGCGAGGACTTCGATTGCGAAGGGCGTTATATCGAGGCGCGCTACGGCAACCTCAGCGTGGTGTCGTTCTACATCCCGTCGGGCTCATCCGGTGACGAGCGTCAGCAGTACAAGTTCCGGATCATGGAATGGCTGACCCCGATTTTTCGTGAGTGGGCGGCCAGCGGACGCGAGTACGTGCTCTGTGGCGACTGGAACATCGTCCACACGAAAAACGACATCAAGAACTGGACGTCGAACCAGAAGAACTCGGGCTGTCTGCCTGAAGAACGTGCGTGGCTCGACCTGCTCTTCAAGGAGATCGGCTGGGTGGACAGCTTCCGCGCGCTGAAGCCCGACGCCGTCGAGTACACCTGGTGGTCCAACCGCGGTCAGGCCCGCGCCAACAACGTGGGTTGGCGTATCGACTACCAAATCGTGACGCCGGGTCTGCGCGACCGCCTGCGCGACTGCTCGATCTACCGTGACGAGCGTTTCTCGGACCACGCCCCCTTCATCGTGGATTACGCCGAGTGAGCCAGGCGCCAGGCGCGTCCCGCTACAAGGGCCTGCGTGGCGTCAGCGCCGCGTTCGCCCAGCCGGGCGCGGTCATCATGCTGTTCTTCGGCCTGGCGTCCGGCCTGCCATTCCTGCTGGTCGGCAATACGCTGTCCGCGTGGCTGAAGGAGTCGGGCGTCGACTACGGCGCCATCGGCGTCGCCAGTTACGTCACGTTTGCCTACAACTTCAAGTTTCTCTGGGCGCCCCTGGTCGACAAGTGGCGCCTGCCTTTATTCGGACGACTGGGACTGCGTCGAGGCTGGTTGCTGTTCGCCCTGATCCTGCTCGGTATCGGTCTGCTCGGCATGGCGAGCTTCCCGCCGACCCTTTCGCTGGCGCGTTTCATGGGCGTGACGCTGGTGGCCGCCTTCGCCGGCGCGACCATCGACATCGTGGTGGATGCGTACCGAGTCGAGATCGCTCCGCCGGAAGCGCAGGGTGCCCTCGCGGCCACGTACACGCTCGGCTACCGCCTCGGCCTCATTGCGGGCGGCGCAGGCATCCTGATCGTGGCCGATGCGCTCGGCTGGCAGCGCGGCTACGTCGCGATATGCGCGCTGCTCGTCGTTCCCATCGTGGCGGTGCTGGTGGCGCGCGAGCCGGAGCACCGCGTGCGCGAGCGCGTGCCGCTGAGCGTCGCCATTCAGGAGGGCTTCGTCGGTCCGTTCCGCGATTTCCTGTCCCGTTACGGCCTTGGCCTGGCACTGGCGCTGCTGCTTTTCGTGGCCTTGTTCCGCCTACCGGATCAGATGCTCGGCGTCATGGCGTATCCGTTCTATCTGGATGCGGGCTTCAGCAAGACGCAGATCGCCGAAGTCTCCAAGGTGTATGGCGTCATCATCGGCATCGCCGGCGCCTTGCTGGGCGGCTGGGCCGTGACCCGCTTCGAGATGCGGCGCCTGCTCGCCGTCGCCGCTGTCGGTGTCGCGTTGTCGAACCTGCTCTATCTGCTGATGGCGATGAATCCGGGTCAGACGTGGGCTTTCGTGGCCACGCTGTCGGGGGACAACTTCGCGCAAGGTTTCGCGGGCCCCGTGCTGGTGGCCTTCATGTCGGGGCTGGTCAACCGTCAGTTCACCGCCACGCAGTACGCCTTGCTCAGTGCGCTGGCGAACCTGCCCGGCAAGCTGATGGGCGGTCTTTCCGGCTTTCTGGTCAAGGATTCCGGTTACGCGGCGCTCTTCATCGTGAGTACGGTTTCCATCGTGCCGACGCTCGTCCTGCTGGGTCTGCTGTGGCGCAAGATGCCGCGTCCCGAGGCCGTCAACACGGATTAGGCCGAACGGCCTGTCTTTGCAACGTGCGAAAACTGTGTAAGATTTCCGGCACAGGGGGCATGCGCGAGGAGGTAACGCACGTGCCAGATATCGTTGTAAGACATATCGACGAGCAAATGGCTGAGCGGATCAAAGCGCTCGCCCGGGAACGCCGCTGGTCGATCAATGAAGTCATTCTCCACGCGTTGCGTTACGGGCTGGGTCTGAGTCCGGGCGACGTGTTCAGCGAGCTGTTGCTCGAACCCGGTGACATCGCCCACCTCACCGGTGCGTGGGATGCCGAAGAGCAGGCGGCGTTCCAGGAGGCACTCGCGGCGCTGGCGCAAGCCTCGCCGTCGTCGCTCGCCGACGCCGCGACCCGGCAGGCGTCACAGCCGTCCGAGACGTTCTAGCCGTCGCTCGATGGATTCAGCTCAGCGGTGCCGCGTAGAGGGCACCCAGCAGCCGGGGGCCAGTCGCCCCTGTCACCGCCGCCAGGTTTCCCGGCTCGCCGCGCAGTCGGCGATAAGCAAGCCACGCGAACGCCATCGCCTCCATCATGTCGGGATCGATCCCGAACTGCGTGCTCCGCAATAGCGGGCGCCCTTCGAGGCGTGCGGCGATCGCGCCCATCAGCGCGGCGTTATGCACGCCACCACCGCAGGCGATGACGTCGACGGCATCCGGCGCATGCCGCCCGATCGCGTCGGCGATACTCACCGCGCTCAGGGCGAGCAGTGTCGCCTGCACATCTTCAGGAGGCAGTTCGGCCACGCGCGGATGCATGTCCAGCCACGCGAGGTGGAAATGTTCGCGACCGGTGCTCTTGGGCGGTGGCAGGGCGAAGTAGGCGTCGTCCAGCAATCCGGCAAGCAGGCGTTCGTCGATCTGGCCCGATGCCGCGAAGCGGCCGTCCCTGTCGAACGCTTCGCCGCGATGACGAAGACACCACGCGTCCATCAATCCGTTCGCGGGACCGGTATCGAAGCCGGTGACGCCACCGTCCGCGCCCAGCCGTGTCACGTTGGCGATGCCGCCCAGATTGAGTACGACGCGCGAACCGGCCGAGGGACGCAGTACCGTCGCGTGGAACGCCGGCACCAGCGGCGCGCCCTGGCCGCCGGCGGCCACGTCGGCGCGGCGGAAGTCGGCCACGGTATCGATGCGCGTACGTTCCGCGATCACGGAGGCGTCGCCGATCTGCAGGGTGAACGGGTGGTCTCCGCTCGGGCGATGACGAATCGTCTGCCCATGCGAACCGATGGCGACGACCTCATCGGCGCGTACGCCCGCCATACCTAGGACGGCGTGCGTCGCCTCCGCGAAGGCCAGGCCAACGGCGACATCGAGCCGCCCATAGCGGTCGAGGTCGAGTCGCTCCTCGTCCTGCGCCACGGCGAGGATCAGCCGGCGCAGGTCATCGTTCCAGGGATGCGTCAGTCCGGCGACCAGCGCCGGCGACTCGTTCTCGAAGCGGACCAGCGCGGCGTCGATGCCGTCGGCGCTGGTTCCGGAAATGAGGCCGATGTAGAGGCCGTCAGCGTTGGCCACGAATCAGTCGGTGCTTTTCGTGCCGTTGTCGGCGCGTGCAAGCCTGGTGCTGTTGTCGACCTGCTTCAGGCGGGCGAGCTGCGGACCGACCACTTCCTTCTTGAACCTGGCCAGCTGCGCGGCCGGAAGCGGCTCGGGCTTGGGCAGGGTGACCGTCTGCGGATCGCGCTGCACGTTGTTGACGCGGAATTCGTAGTGCAGATGCGGGCCGGTGGCGAGGCCGGTCATACCGACAAAACCGATGGTGCTGCCCTGGCTGACACGCTGGCCGACGCGCAGGTTGGCGAACTTCGACATATGGCCGTAGGCGGTGCTGATCGTGGCGTTGTGCTGGATGACCACGAAGTTGCCGTAGCCGTTCATCCAGCCGCGGAACTTGACGACGCCATCGCCGGCGGCGTGGATCGGCGTGCCGGTGGGCGCGGCGTAGTCCACGCCCTTGTGAGCGCGCATCTTGCCGAGGATCGGATGCATGCGGCCGGCGCTGAACTGTGAGGAGATGCGGGTGAAGTCGACCGGGATGCGCAGGAAGGAACCGGTGAGCGGGCGACCCTCCTCGCTGAAGTAACTGTATTTGCCGTCGCCGTTCTTGTAGCGGTACGCGGTGTAGCGCTTGCCCTGATTGACGAACTCGGCGGCGACGATGTCGCCTTCCCGCAGGAACGCGCCATCGCTGTACACGTCGTCGTAGACGACGGTGAAGTTGTCGCCGACGCGCAGGTCCTGCACGAAGTCGATATCGAACTTGAACACCTCCGCAAGCTTCAGCACCATCGCGTTGCTCATGCCGGCCTGCGAGGCCGCGCCGAACAGCGAGCTGTCGATGACGCCGTGCGCGATGTGCTCGCGACGCTGCACGTCACGCGTCTGGGTGGTGAGCTGCGGCTTGTCGCCGTCGATACGCAGGGTGGCGATGTTGGCCTCGTCCTGA
>NZ_FUYT01000028.1:0-2500 GCF_900167995.1 Luteibacter sp. 22Crub2.1 | reverse complement strand
GGGCGAATAGTCTCTGGCAGTAGACCCGAAACCGAGTGATCTATCCTTGACCAGGTTGAAGGTGCGGTAACACGCACTGGAGGACCGAACCCACATCTGTTGCAATAGATGGGGATGAGTTGAGGATCGGAGTGAAAGGCTAAACAAACTCGGAGATAGCTGGTTCTCCTCGAAAGCTATTTAGGTAGCGCCTCGTGCGAACACTGTTGGGGGTAGAGCACTGTTATGGCTAGGGGGTCATTGAGACTTACCAACCCATGGCAAACTCCGAATACCAACACGTGATACACGGGAGACACACGGCGGGTGCTAACGTCCGTCGTGAAAAGGGAAACAACCCAGACCCGCAGCTAAGGTCCCAAAGTCATAGCTAAGTGGAAAACGATGTGGAAAGGCATAGACAGCCAGGAGGTTGGCTTAGAAGCAGCCACCCTTTAAAGAAAGCGTAATAGCTCACTGGTCGAGTCGGTCTGCGCGGAAGATTTAACGGGGCTAAGCTATGCACCGAAGCTCGGGGTGTACGGATTTTGATCCGTACGCGGTAGAGGAGCGTTCCGTAGGCCTGTGAAGGTGGATTGTAAAGTCTGCTGGAGGTATCGGAAGTGCGAATGCTGACATGAGTAACGATAAGGGGGGTGAAAAGCCTCCCCGCCGAAAGCCCAAGGTTTCCTCGCGCAACGTTCATCGGCGCAGGGTGAGTCGGCCCCTAAGGCGAGGCAGAAATGCGTAGTCGATGGGAAGCAGGTTAATATTCCTGCACTTTTCTACAGTGCGATGTGGGGACGGAGAAGGTTAGGTCTACCAGGCGTTGGTTGTCCTGGGGAAAGGCGGTAGGCATGTATCTTAGGCAAATCCGGGATACTTTATGCCGAGCACCGAGACGAGTCCTTTGGGACGAAGTGACTGACACCACGCTTCCAGGAAAAGCCACTAAGCTTCAGCTGTAGAAAAACCGTACCGTAAACCGACACAGGTAGGCAGGGTGAGAATCCCAAGGCGCTTGAGAGAACTCGGGTGAAGGAACTAGGCAAAATGGCACCGTAACTTCGGGAGAAGGTGCGCCTCTTGGTGTGGTCACGTGCGTGACTGAGCATCGAGGGGTCGCAGTAACCTGGCCGCTGCGACTGTTTATCAAAAACACAGCACTCTGCAAACACGAAAGTGGACGTATAGGGTGTGACGCCTGCCCGGTGCTGGAAGGTTAATTGATGGGGTCAGCCGCAAGGCGAAGCTCTTGATCGAAGCCCCAGTAAACGGCGGCCGTAACTATAACGGTCCTAAGGTAGCGAAATTCCTTGTCGGGTAAGTTCCGACCTGCACGAATGGCGTAACGACAGCGGCGCTGTCTCCACCCGAGACTCAGTGAAATTGAAATCGCTGTGAAGATGCAGCGTTCCCGCGGCAAGACGGAAAGACCCCGTGAACCTTTACTATAGCTTTACATTGAACGTTGAGTTCTTCTGTGTAGGATAGGTGGGAGGCTATGAAACCAGGACGCTAGTTCTGGTGGAGCCATCCTTGAAATACCACCCTGAAGTGCTTGACGTTCTAACCTAGGTCCGTAATCCGGATCGGGGACCATGTATGGTGGGTAGTTTGACTGGGGCGGTCTCCTCCCAAAGAGTAACGGAGGAGCACGAAGGTACGCTCAGCGCGGTCGGACATCGCGCACTGTGTGCAAAGGCATAAGCGTGCTTGACTGCGAGATCGACGGATCAAGCAGGTACGAAAGTAGGTCTTAGTGATCCGGTGGTTCTGTATGGAAGGGCCATCGCTCAACGGATAAAAGGTACTCCGGGGATAACAGGCTGATACCGCCCAAGAGTTCATATCGACGGCGGTGTTTGGCACCTCGATGTCGGCTCATCACATCCTGGGGCTGTAGCCGGTCCCAAGGGTATGGCTGTTCGCCATTTAAAGTGGTACGCGAGCTGGGTTCAGAACGTCGTGAGACAGTTCGGTCCCTATCTGTCGTGGGCGTTGGAGATTTGAGGGGGGCTGCTCCTAGTACGAGAGGACCGGAGTGGACGTTCCGCTGGTGTTCGGGTTGTCATGCCCATGGCATTGCCCGGTAGCTACGAACGGAAGTGATAACCGCTGAAAGCATCTAAGCGGGAAGCACGCCCCAAGATGAGATCTCCCGAGAGCTTGACTCTCCTTAAGGCACCATCAAGACTAGGTGGTTGATAGGCACGGTGTGGAAGTGCAGCAATGCATTGAGCTTACGTGTACTAATGAGCCGTGAGGCTTGACCATATAACCCCAAGACGCTTCACCGTCTTATCTCTTAACTCGCTGTTCGATTAAACCCGGACGCTTGTCCCTCGTTTACACCCTCTGTGGAGCCGGCGCTCAATGCGCTGCTCCCACCCCTTCCCTGGCGGCTATAGCGGCGTGGTACCACCTGATCCCATCCCGAACTCAGAAGTGAAACGCGCATGCGCCGATGGTAGTGTGGCTCAAGCCATGCAAGAGTAGGTCACCGCCAGGGGCTTTATCC
>NZ_FUYT01000015.1:0-160877 GCF_900167995.1 Luteibacter sp. 22Crub2.1 | reverse complement strand
GCGCAATGGTGGGATACATGGCGGCCTGTAGGAGCGCGCCCTGCGCGCGAAAAGCCAACAAAGCGAAGAAGCCACACCCCGCTCGACCACCAACCCACCTCGGTACACCAAAGAGACGGCGGGGGTGACCCTCGGGGCCGGTAGCCGCAGGCGAGGGCTTCGACTGGAAGAGGCCGCGAGAGCGGGGCCGGTCAGGGATGACCGGCCGTTTTCGGGGAGGCAGGGACAGCCGACTCGAAAACCCCCAGGCGAAGCCCGACCCGGCCGTAGGCCATTGATACACGGCCGCGGTAGCGGCCTTTCATTGAGGGGTCGCCGCAGGCGTGGCCGCGAGGGTCACCCCCGCCGGCTCTCCAACGCGACACAAAACGCTCGCGACAAAACCAAACGCGATGGCGCAAGCCGAGCCGAACCAAGCCCGCGAGATCGAAAGCACGCCCTTGACGCTCCCCCGCCCCCGGCGTAAACCGGGCGGATTATCCCCGGAGCCAACCACATGCCCCTCGTCCGAATCGATGTCCGCCGTGGCAAGGATGCCGCCTATCGCAGCGCGCTCGGCAAAGCCGTTCATGACGCTCTGGTCAGCATCGGCGTGCCGCACGATGACCGTTTCCAGGTCATCGCCGAACACGATGCGGAAGGTCTCGTCTACGACGCGCACTACCTCGGTATCGAGCGCACCGACGACATCGTCATCGTGCAGATCGCCTTCAACGACACGCGCACCCTCGAGCAGAAGAAAGCGCTGTATCAGGCGATCGCGGAAAATCTGGGCAAGTCGCCAGGCGTCAAACCGGGCGACGTTTTCGTCAATCTCGTCGAGGTCAAAAAAGAAAACTGGTCGTTCGGCAACGGCGTGGCGCAATACGCCAGCTGACCGCTCAAAGCGAACGACGCGGCGCGACGATCAGGTCGCCGAACAACAGGCCCGCCACCAGTGACACCAGCAGCGTGACACCGAGCAGGCCCGTATCCATGCCTAGTGAGGCATCCCGATCCAGCAGGTAGGACACGCTGCGGAAGCTTACCGAGCCCGGCACCAGCAGGATGATGCCGGGCTCGCGTACCACGGCGCCCGGTTGCTGGGCGTAGCGCGCATAGACATTGCTGAGTGAGCCCAGCAGGAGACCGCCGACAAACACGCCGAACGGCGCGCCCGGCAGCGAGCCCGAAATGCTGCCGCCCCAACGCGTGGCGAGATAACCGAGAATGACGGCCCCCATCACGACCAGCCAGTCGCGCCGGGCGGCGCGGAACAGGATGGCGAACGAGAACGCGCCGACCGCGAGCATCGGCCAGTCGGCCCAGCCGGGAAGTGGCGGCAGCGAGTAATCGCGCGACACGATACCGAAGGCCTCGCACAGCTGGCTGGCCGCCACGGTACCGAAGGTCAGCTTCAGCAGTGTGGCTACCGCGCCACCCATGCGCGCGACACCGGCCACGAGATGTTGACTGGAAATTTCGCGCACGGCCGTGGTCAGCGCCATGCCGGGCATCAGCACGATCAGGCTGCCGAGGATCACCGACTTGACCGCCAGCGGCACCAGGTAGGCGCTGACGACGATCGCGATGGCTGTGGCGACCATGGCGCTGATCGCATCGCTGGCGGCGGCGAGCCGCGGTCGGCTGCCCGACGCGACGGTAATCGAACCGATGAGAACGCCGATGAAACCCGCGGTGACCAGATCGGGCCACGCACTGTGCAACAGCAGGCCGACGACGGTCGCCGCGCAGAGGCCATAGCTCGCGATCACGCCGAGCTCGGCACGGAAGGTTTCCGGCGCACCCAGCTTGCGTAACAGGTGGAAGCCTTCGCGCAGTTCCATCCGGCCGTCGATCACGACGTCGGCGATGCGGTCGGCTTCGCAGAGTCGCGCGAGGTTGACGTCGCCGGGCGGCAGGCGCATGACCTGCGTGACCTGGGCGACGCCGTCGTCGCCCTGCCCCAGATCGGCGAACGACACGATGATCGCGGTGGGGCTGGACCAGACCTCGGCGGAGAGCCCCAGACGCTGCGCGGAGCGACCGATGGCGGTCTCCAGGCGTGGTGCGGTGGTGCCGTACTGGTGCAGGCGACGCGCCAGCTCGGTGAGGAACGCGATGCGGGTGTTGATCGCCGTGGTGGCGAAGCTCACCGGAACGGTCAGCGGTGCGACCTCAGGCAACGTCCGTCGCCTTCACGCGCAGGGTGGTGCCGTCGATGCCGATGACCTCGACGGTGGCACCCAGGGGCAGATCCGGGCCGGTGACCAGCCACATGCCGTCGCCCACCCTCGCCTTGCCGCGCCCCTGCACGATCGGCTCGCACAGCGTGTAGCGCTGACCGATCAGCTGTTCGCCACGACGGTTGAGGCGTTCGTTGCCTGCCGGAACGCGGTTGAGCCGCGGCCGCACCCATTTCCAGTATAGGAAGCAGGACGCGAATGCGAGGACGACGAAAATCACGGCCTGCGCAAGCGCGGTCAGACCGGGGACGGCCAGGAGCACGACGCCCATGACCGCCGCGGCGAGACCGATCCACAGCATGAAGTAACCCGGCAACAGCACCTCGCCGCCGAGCAGCAGCAAGGCGGCGATCCACCACAGGTAATGCAGCGCGATCTGGCTCATGGCGTCAGCGCGGCAGTGGCGGGGTGCGGTTGATGGTGCCGTCGCCCTGCGGCGGACGCGGCTGTTGCTGCGTGGCCAGCGAGGATTTGGCCAGCTCGGCGATGCCCGCCAGCGAACCGAGGATGCCCGTGGCTTCCATCGGCAGCAGCAACGTCTTCTGGTTGGGCGACTTGGCCATTTCCTTCAGTGCCTCGACGTAGTTGTTGGCCACGAAGTAATTCAGTGCGTTGACGTCGCCATGCGAGATGGCGTTGGAGACCATCGTCGTCGCCTTGGCTTCGGCCTCGGCGAGGCGCTCGCGTGCTTCGGCTTCGCGGAAAGCGGCTTCTTTTTTGCCCTCGGCGCTCAGGATGGCGGACTGCTTTTCGCCTTCCGCCTTGAGGATGGCCGCCTGACGGAAGCCCTCGGCATCGAGGATGTTGGCGCGCTTCTCGCGCTCGGCCTTCATCTGCCGGGCCATCGCGTCGACCAGATCGCGCGGCGGCGAGATGTCCTTGATTTCGATACGGGTGACCTTGACGCCCCACGGATGCGTGGCCTCGTCGATCACGCCCAGCAGCTTGGCATTGATCGCGTCGCGCTGGCTGAGGCTCTCGTCGAGATCCATCGAACCGAGCACCGTACGGATATTGGTCATGATCAGCGCCAGCGCCGCGCCTTCGAGGTTCGCGACTTCATACGCGGCCTTGGCGGCATCCAGCACCTGGTAGAAGACGACGCCATCCACGCGGACCACCGCGTTGTCCTTGGTGATGACGTCCTGCGAGGGAACCTCGAGGACCTGCTCCATCATGTTCATCTTGCGACCGATCGCATAGACGAAGGGAATCAGAAAATGCAGACCCGGTGTCAGCGTGCCGGTGTACTTGCCGAACATCTCGACCGTCCACTCGTAGCCCTGAGGCACGATGCGGATCAGCTTCGCCAGCACGGTGACGGCAACCACCACGACGACGAACGCGACGACGATATTTCCCATGGCCCTTCGCTCCCTATTTCCGGTGTCTTGCCCGGAGTATAGGCGAAGCGACTCAGGCCGGACCGGCGGGAAGCAACAGGGTGACGCGAAGGCCGCCGCCGTCGCGGTTGGACAGCGCGATACGGCCGCCATGGGCTTCCGAAATTTCTCGGGCAAGCGCCAGCCCAAGACCGGTACCCGAGCGCTTGGTCGAATAAAACGGCAGTAACGCCTGCGCCAGCACGGTGTCGCTCATGCCCGGACCGCGGTCGGCCACCTCGATCAGGGTCTCGCGGCCGATGTGGTGGACCGCCAGGCTGACCTCCGTGGCCTCCCCGCCGGCCTCGTGCGCGTTCTTGATGAGATTGATCAGCACCTGCTCGACCTGGGTACGATCGAACCACCCCGGATGCTCGGGCAAGGGCGCGGCAAGGCGAAATTCTGCGTGCAGAGCCAGATCGTCGAGAAACGGCGCCCAGGGGACCTCGCGGGCTTGCGGCGCAGGCAGTTTGGCGAAGCTGGCGTAGCCGGCAATGAAACTGTGCAGGTGTTTCGCACGGTCGCCGATGGAGGCGAATACGCCGGGCAAGCGGGCGAGATCGCCGCGACGTGCGAGTTCGGCACCGGAATGCGACAGCGACGAGATGGGCGCCAGGGAATTGTTGAGTTCGTGACTGATGACGCGGATGACCCGCTTCCACGTATGTACTTCCTGGCGGGAAAGCTCACGCGTCATGCGTCGGTAGAGCTGAAGCCGGTGAGGCCGCCCCTGCAGACGGAAGCCCCGCTGTGAAAGGTGGAAGGTCTCTTCGCTGCCATCCATCTCGACGTTGAACAGCGCGTCCTCGCCGGCGCCGGCGGCATCGCGAAGGTTGGCGGGCATGGCTTCGAGCACCGTCGCGAAGTCGAGACCCGCCAACGCCCGGCCTTCGTTAAAGAGATGCCGCGCCGCGATGTTCGCGTAGGTGACCTTGCCTGTCGCATCGGTCAACACGAGGGCGACGGGCGTGTTCTGTACCACGGTGTCCAGCAGCAGCTCGCGCTGGGCGAGATGCTGGCGTTGTTCGCGCAGCGTCTGGCCGAGCTCGTTGTGCATGTGGATCAGGTCGCCGAGTTCGTCGTTGCGACCCGATCCGATCGAGATGCTGAAGTCGCCATCGCGATAACTGGCCAGTGCGCTTTCCAGGGCACGCATCAGGCGACGCAGGGGCTCGACCAGAAGGTGCGCCACCCAGGCCGACAGCGGCAGCAACACGAGAAGACAGATGACCAGGGCCGTGGTGCCGTCGAACGCCTCGATCGGCCCCGGCGTGGGCAGTTTGCCGGTCTTGTCAGGCACGGCGCGCATCCACGCCAGCACCTGCGGGAAAGGCCAGATGGACACGCCCGCGAACACCAGCGCGCCGACGATGGCCGATGCGGCCACCACGATCGTCATGCGTCCCTCTAGCGTGAGCGTCCTCATCGGCGGCCCGTCAGACAGCCAGCCCGTATCGCTCCATCCGCCGGTAGAGCGCTTGCCGTGACAGGCCCAGGCTGTTCGCGGCGCGACTGATGACCCCGCCCGCCGAGGCCAGGGCTGCTTCGACCGACTCGCGGCTGGGTTCGTCGAGGTTGCGCGTGGCGTTCGCCGACGGCGGCGGCAGGTTGAGGTGTACCGGCTCGATGCGACCATCCGGTGCCAGCAGCGCCGCACGCGCGATGGCGTTTTTCAGCTCACGTACGTTGCCCGGCCATGTGTGCGCCAGCAGCGCTTCGCGAGCGTCTTCGGTCAATGTGGCCTTGCCGTCCAGGAAATGCCCGGCCAGCGGCAGGATATCGTCGCTGCGCTCGGAGAGCGGCGGCAGGTTCACGTCGATGACGTTGAGGCGGTAATAGAGGTCTTCGCGGAACGTGCCCGCGGCGATCATCGCCTTGAGGTCGGCATTGGTCGCGCTGACCAGGCGCACCTTCACCTGTCGCGTCCGCCCCGAACCCAGTCGCTCGAACTGGCCCGTCTCGAGCACGCGCAGCAGCTTCATCTGCCCCGGCAGCGGCAGGTTGCCGATCTCGTCGAGGAACAACGTGCCGCCATGAGCCATCTCGAAGCGGCCCTCGCGCGCCTTGTTGGCGCCCGTATACGCGCCGGCGTCGGCACCGAACAGCTCGGCCTCGATCAGCTCCCCGGGAAGCGCACCGCAATTGACCGCGACGAACGGCCCGTGCCTCACGGCGGAATTGGCGTGCACGATCGCGGCGATGCGTTCCTTGCCGGCACCGTTGGGACCGGTCACCAGCACGGATACGTCGGAACGCGCGACCTGACATGCGAGCTCGATCGTGCGGCTCATGGCCTCGGAAGCGAATACCAGGCCATCGAGTTCGTAGCGGCTTTCCAGAGCTTCACGCCGGCGACGGCGTTCGACATGGACGCGCGTGGCCTCGCGGTTGGCTTCGGCCAGTTCCAGCAGGTTTTCCACCGTCGCCAGCAGCTTGTTGTCATCCCACGGCTTGGCCAGATAATCGGACGCGCCGGCCTTGACCAGTTCCACCGCGGCTTCGAGGTGCGTCCACGCCGTGAGCAGGATCACCGGCAGGTCGGTGTAACGCGCGCGGATGGCCTTGAACAGCGCGATGCCTTCCTCCCCCGACGTGGTGTCGGCGGTGAAGTTCATGTCCTGAATGACGACATCGATCCGTTCACGGCCAAGCATCGCCAGGCCTTCTTCGGGTGTGAGCGCGACAAGGGGCCGGATCTCGCGGAGGCTGAGAGCAAGCGAAAGGGCCTCGCCGACGGCGGGGTTGTCGTCAATGATCAGTACGCAGCGCATGTGAACCTTTGGCATGCAGGCATGGATGCTTCTCGATGACCAAAAGGTTGAAAGCCTTTCGCATGAATCTTTATTCTAACCACGTGTCGCGACCACCGGGGGGACGGCCGCCGCGCGCAGGGCCGGTGCCAGCACGGCGACCTGCCCGAGCAGCCAGAGGATGATCGCCCCGGCCGGCAGATAGACCAGCGGAAGTCTCGGCACTTCGTATTGCCACATCAGCAGCAGGTTCATCCCGTAAGCCAGCACCATGCCTAGGCCGATCCCGATGCTGGCCAGCAGGAAGTTTTCGGTCTGAAAGTAGCGCAGCACGTCGACCCGGCGCGCGCCCAGTGCCCGCCGTACGCCGATCTGCCGACGCCGCTGGCCCACCCAGAAGCTGGCCAGACCGACGATGCCCAGCGCGGTCACCGTGAGCAGTGCGATACACACACCGACCAGCAAGACAGCCATGGCACGATCGCTGGCGAAATACGCGTCGCGGATGTCGCTGTAACGCTGTTTGCCGGTGACCACCCGTCGCGGGTCGAGCTGGCGAAGTTTGGCCGCGGCGGCCGTCAGTACGCGGTCCGCCTCGCCCGGCCTTACACGCAGCACGAAGGCCGCGCCCATCGCAGGATATTCCCGGAGCGGCACCATCGTGCTGAAGGCGACCTGCCCACGGTCGCCGCCCCCGGCGCGCGACAGGCGTTTCACGACACCGACCACACGCATATCGTTATCGCCGACGAACACGCTTCGACCGATCGGATGTCCGTCGGGGAACAGCCGGTCGGCGGCGTCTTTCGAAAGGATGATCGACGGGGCCACCTTGACCTTCGCGCTGACGACATCGTCCATCCAGCGATACTCGTCGGGGTGGAACCACCGGCCTTCGGCCAGCTGCACACCCATGATCTCGCCGATGCGTTCGCCGTAGAAATTGCCCGTATTCAGGCTCGACACATGCTGATCGCGCTGAAGACCGAGACCACTGTTCCAGCTACGGTCGCCGAAAGGCACCGAGTTGGCCACAGTGGCGTCTTCCACACCCGGGATCTCGCGAAGAGCGGCCAGATCCGCGAGGGTGCGAGCATGCATGTCGGTGTGGATACCGATGTCCCCCACTTCGATGCGCACCAGACGGTCTTCGTCGACACCACTGGGCGTGTCCATCCACGCCAGCCGGTCGCGCACCAGGAAAACCGCGTTGCAGACGATCGCGCACGTCAGGGCGATCTGCAGGACGAGCAGCGTGCAGGTGAAGCGATGGCGTCGCAGTGTGGAGAGGATAGGTCCGATCTGCATGTTCATGTCATTGACTCTTCAGCTGCAGCGCGGGTGTGATGCTGCACGCGCGCCAGGCGGGAAGCAGGCCGGCGATCAACGTAGCGATCACCGAAAGCAGCAACGTGGCGACGAGCATGGCCAGATCGAGATGAGCCAGCCGGGCGAACGCATCGGGCTGCCTTCGCACCAGGGCGAGTCCGGCCCACGCGAGGATCAGCCCACCCACGCCTCCGGCCACACCGATCAGGCCGGCCTCGGTGAGCAATTGCGCAAACACGCTGCGCCGTGACGCGCCCAGCGCACGCCGCACACCGACTTCGCCGGCGCGTCGCATGAACTTGGCCAGCATCAGCCCCACGGTGTTGACCAGGCACACGACAAAAAAGCCGAGGGCAAGCCACACCTGCAGGCGTACATCGCTCGGAACGACCTTCTGCTCTTCCAGGAAAGCGAGCAGGCCGGTCACCTCCGGGTGCTGGAGACGCTGAAAACGGCCAAGCGCCGCCTGCTCGTGCGCGTAGCCGTCGAGGTAGCGACGATACGCTTCGAGGTGCGCCGCACTGTCGAGCTGTACCCAGTACTGCAGCCAGGTGCACGAGGCACGTTCCATCTCGTTCTCGGCGGTCGACCCCTCGCCCCAGCAGCTGATCCCACCTTCGCGGCCCATCTCCAGCGCGCGGGCCGTCGAGAGCGGGACGAACACGCCTTCGCTGCCCGAAAAGCTGCCGGTATAGATATCGTAGAAATGCGGCACGGGTCGCCAGACATCGAGCACGCCGATGATGCGAAGATCCGCCCCGTTAGCGCGTATCGTCCGGCCGACGCTGTTGGTGCCGCCGAACAGCCGGTCGTTCAGATCGGCGCCGATCACGGCCACGTGTGCCCTGGACTCGTCCTCCGCATCGCTCCACGGCTGCCCGTAGCGGAACGGCACATCGAACATCGGGAAGAAGTCCGCCGTCGTATAGCGCGAGTGCTCGATGAACGGATCCATGGCCCGATCGTCGGACTGGACCGGTACCGTGCCACCCACCATCAGGGCTTGCCGGTCCGCCCGACGGTCCTTCAGCAAGCGCATGCCGTCGATCCAGGTGACCTGCACGGGTAGCTTCGTATCCTCCGCGTGGCTCAGATCGCGAGGGTCCAGCCGGGGCATGTAGATCGATCCGCTGCGTTCCGGCAGCGGATCGCCCGACAACACGTGCAGGACGGTCAGCGTGGTCATGCTGGCCCCGATCCCTAGCGCGACGGCGAGAATCATGAGCGCCGTCAGTGCCCTGCTCCGCCTCAGGCTGCGAAAGGCGAGTTCCAGGTAATAGGCGAACATCGATACTTCCACGCCTCAGACGCTCCGCGTCGCTTCGACAGGCGACACCCGCGACGCGCGCAGCGCCGGCGCGAACACCGCCGCCTGACCGAGGCCGAGCAACGCGACCACACCGACCATCACGTACGTAAACGAAAGCCGCTTCATCTCGAAATGCGTGAACATCCACTGGCTCAGCCCCAGCGCGAGCATCGTGCCGACGACCACGCCGGCGAGCGCGATCAGGAAGTTCTCGGTCATGAAGTAACTGAGGATATCGCTGCGCTTCGCCCCCAATGCGCGCCGCACACCGATCTGCTTACGCCGCTGCCCGACCCAGAAGCTCGACAAGCCCACGATGCCCGCCGCCGTGATGGCCAGCAACACGCCGCAGACGACGCTCATCAGGATCGCCATGCCGCGATCCGCCTCGTAGGCGTTCGCACGCACCGTTTCGAAGGTGCGGATGCCATATTTTTCGGGAAGGACACGCATGCGGTTGACGTCGAACAGGACTTTGGGAACGCTCTTGAATACGGCGTCCTGCTGCCCCGGCTTGGTACGGATCATGAAACTCTGTCCGCCGTCGTTGAACGTCAGCGGCATGATCGTCACGCTGTCCATGAAGTCCATGTCGATCCACGGAACGGTCAGCTTCGCCACGATGCCGATGATGGTCGAAGGCTTCCCGCCTCGGTAATAGATGACCTTGCCCAGCGCATCGCCGTTGGGAAAAAGTTTGTCGGCCAGCGTCTTGGTCACGATCACCTGCGGCGGGGACGGCGACTCCTGGCGCTCGAACGAGCCGACCTCGGAGGCAGTGAAATTCCGGCCGGCGATGAGCTGCACGCCCAGCGTCTTGAGCGTGTGCTCGTCGCCGAAGTAGAGCGCGGTCTGCGCGCCGCCCTTGGTCGCATCCGGTGCCGTGCGCGCGGTCAATGACCAGCCACCCCGGCGCAGCGGATACGTGTTGGTGACATACGCATCTTCCACGCCGGGCATGGCGCGAATGGCCTGGATGTCCGTCCTGATGATCGGAAGGTAGGTCGAGGGCGCACCTACATACCGGTTCTGCACGGCGATCAGGTTCGACTCGTTCATGCCTGTCGGCCGGTTCGCCCGCTCGACGCGCTCATGCACGATGAACAGGGCATTGCAGACGATGGCCAGGGTCAACGCGATCTGCAGCGCGATGAGGATGGTGCCGGCCTTATGCCGACGCAGCGCGGCGAGGATGGGAAGTATCTGCACGATGAAATCCTCAGTTCGACTTCAGCTGCCAGGCGGGCTGCACTTGGGCGGCGCGCCAGGTCGGATAGAAAGCGGCGATGATCGACGCGGCGATCGACACCACGAGCGTGAGCAGCACGAGCATCGGGTCCAGTGTCGCCAGCCGGGCGATGGGCTCGGGGAAGACCAGCCCCACGCCGAGCACACCCAGCCCGGTAAGGATCAGGCCCAGGACGCCCCCTGCGACACCGATCGTGCCCGCCTCGATCAGGAACTGCGCGTAGATATGCAGCCGTGACGCGCCCAGCGCCCGGCGAACGCCGATTTCAGGCGCCCGACGCATGAACTTCGCCAGCAGCAGACCCACCGTGTTGACCAGGCAGATCACCAGGAAGCCCAGCGATACGACCAGCGACACCTGCGACTCCGGCGGAACGACGTTCTGCACCGACAACCAGTCCATCACGTCACGCACGCGCCCGTTGGGTGCCCAGCGAAAACGGCCCGCACGTTGTTGTTCGGCGCCATAGCCGGCGATGTACTGACGGTAGGACTCCGCCGCGGCACGGGTCGGCAGCTCCGCCCAGAGCGACAGCCAGATGCACTCGGAACGCAGATAGTTGTCCCAGCCTTCACCGGGATCGGCGACGCAGTTGTTATTGCCACTATTGGGCAGCTTGAGATCGACAGCCCGGTTGAACGGCACATACACCGAGGCGCCATCGTTGAACCCGCTCGTATTGGGCACGTCGAAAAACAGCGGCTGCGGCGCCCAGTCCTGGATCACGCCGCTGATGCGGAACAGATGGCCATCGATGTTGATCTGCTTGCCGACGCTCTGGCCGCCGTCGAACAGCTTGTCGTTGAGCGTCTTCGAGATCACCGCGACGCTGGCATGGCGCTCGTCGTCGTCCAGCGTCCATGCCTGTCCCTGAATGAAGGGCACATCGAACATCGGGAAGAAGTCGGCGCCTGTCGCGTACGCACCTTCGCGCACCGGTAAACGGCTCGGGTCGTCCGGGATCACGGAAATGCCGATCGGATAGGTCACCGTCTGCCGTTCGGCCTTGTGTGCCCGCAGCAGCGCCGTCGCGTCCTTGTACGACAATGCCGGGGGTGGCTCGCCCTTCTCCGTATTCTCGGGACCCCAGTTGTCGACCTGCACGTTGTAGAGCACGGCCGACTTCTGTGGAATCGGATCCCGCGACGTCGCGCGGAACACCGAGTACGTCGTCATCGACGCGGCCACGCCGAAGCCGATGGCCATCACCATCAGTGCGGTGAGGACCGGGTTGCGCCGCAGGCTGCGCATACCGAGTTGGAGGTAGTAACTGAACATGGACGGATTCCCCCGGAGAAGCGGCGGTACGATCAGGAGTGGGCGACGTTGGGATGCGAGTGGAAGCGCGGTTCTTCAGCGAGGTCGACCACCTGGCCGTCGATCACGTGGACGTTGCGCTGCGCGCGTGCGGCGAGTTCCGGATCGTGAGTCACCATGACGATGGTGGCGCCTTCACGGTGGATCTCTTCCAGCAGTTCCATCACGCCGCGGGCCATCTGCGTATCGAGGTTACCGGTCGGTTCGTCGGCCAGAAGAAGACGCGGTGAGCCGGCGAGTGCGCGGGCGATGGCGACACGCTGCTGCTGACCGCCGGAGAGTTCGGCCGGGTAATGCCTCGCGCGCGAGGCCAGGCCGACACGCTCGAGCGCGTCCATGATGCGCTGCTTGCGCTCGGCGGCTTTCATCCCGCGATAGCGCAGCGGCACTTCGACGTTGTCGAACACGTTGAGGTCGGGGATCAGGTTGAACGCCTGGAAGATGAAGCCGATCTTCTCGTTGCGGATCTTCGAGCGGGCGTTATCGTCGAGCTTGCTCACTTCGACGCCGTCCAGGTGGTACTCGCCACCGGTGAACGTCTCGAGCAGGCCGGCGATGGTGAGGAAGGTGGTCTTGCCCGAGCCGGACGGTCCGGTGACGGCCACGAACTCGCCTTCCTTCACATCGATGTTGAAGTCGCGCAGGGCGTAGGTCTCGACGACTTCCGTGCGGTAGACCTTGGCGAGATGGTTCATCTTGAGCATGACGTTTCCCTCGGTGGATGAATGGTTGGAACGGTTAACGGCTGATGGCGATGTGCTTGGCGGTGCCAAAGGTGTCCGCCCCGGAGATGACGATCTTGTCGCCCTCCTTCAGGCCGTCCAGAATCTCGACCTTGTCGATGCTGCTGGCACCGACACGGATATCGCGACGATCGGCCATGCCGTCGGCCACGACGTAAGCGTAGCGCCCGGCGCTTTCGTCCACGAACGAGCCGCGCTCGACGGTCAGTACGTTGTCGCGTTTGTCGAGCAGGATACGCACGGACATGCGCTGGCTCTGGCGCAGCTGCTTGGGTGTATCGCCGTCGAAACGCAGTCGCGCCGCGACTTCGCCATTGACCACCTCGGGCGAGATCGCGCTCACCTTCCCGTCCCACACCTTGCCGTTACCGGTGATCTCACCGGGCATGCCGATCGCGAGGTCGCGCGCGAAGCTCTCCGGCACTTTCATCTCGACTTCGAGGGCGGACAGATCGATGACGCTCAGCAGCTGGGCATCCTTGGCGACCGTGGCGCGCTCGGCGATGAACAGCTGACCGACCTGCCCGTCGACGGGCGACTTCACGTTGAGGTCGTCGACCTGGCGCTCGAGGTCTTTCACCAGCAGCAGCTGACGGTCGTGGGCCAGCTTCTTCGACTGCACGTCGAAAGTCAGGCTGTCGTTATCCGTCGCCAGGTCGGACTTCGCGTGCTTCGTGGTGATCGCCGCCTTATCCAGCGTGGACTTGGCCTTCTCCACTTCGGCGGCCGGCACGGCACCCTTGTCGAACGCGCTCTGGTAGCGCTTGAGGTCACGCTCGGCGGCGGTCTGATCGATGGTCGCGTTATCGAACGCCTTCTGCAGCTCGGAGCGCTTCTTCGTCGCGTCGATCTGCGCGCGCAGGAACTCCACTTCCATCGCATCGGCCGCCGACTGCTCCTGCGCGAGCTTGCTGGTGAGTTCGGGGCTGGTGATGACGGCGAGCGGCTGATTCTTCGTCACCACGTCGCCCGCATGCACTTTCAGCACGACCGCACCGGCGGACGCGGCATACATCGTCGGGCTCACGGCGGCGACCACTTTGCCTTCCGCCGCGATGTCGCGAACGAAGGGGCCACGGGTGACGGTGCCGAACGAGAGGCGCGAGGCGCTGACCGACGAATCCGCGGAGAACATCGTCGCGACCTTCGGCGCCGCGAAAACGAGTGCGGCCATGACCACCACGCCCGCGCCACCGAGCAGCAGTTTGCGCCGATGGCTCGGGCGGACTTCGACGAGGCGGTCCTGTGCGGAGGTGTCGCGGATCATGTTGGGTATCCCTGGTGATTTCCAGGGAGTAGCAGCAAGCGGCGTGCCAACACGAAATACTAAATCAGATCATAGCCTTGCAAGGAATCCGGCGTGTGAGACGTGTGTCCGCGGACAAAGTGTCCGGACACCCGCGGGTGGCGGACACGTCCGCGCGAGGCATCAGCCAGCGATGCCCACGGATTCGGACATCGCGATATCCCGCGCCACACCGTGGCCGAGCGTGGATATGCATGCGTCGCGCGCACCAAGCACCGTGAAGCCACTCATCCGTCGGCGGGTGAAGGTGAGCACGCGCGCGCGCGATGCACGCAACCATTCGCGGTTCGGCGATCGCCGCGCCGGCGCCGCGATCGGTGAGGCGTCGGCGAACAGGCCATCCCAGGCGAGGTAGTCCGTGTCGGGCAGCAGATAGATGCGGGCGACGGTGTCGCCTTCGGCGCTGACGCAGTCGATCCACTCGCGCGGCCCTTCCGCCGTGATGGCGCAGGTCAGGCCCACGTAGCGGGCGACCAGCAGTGGCGCCAGATCGGCCGATTCCACGAGGCAGCCGTCGGCGGCCGGCGCGCTGAGCGCACAGCCGGACAGCGGCGGTGCCAGGTACAGCACACCGCCCAGCTGCCCCAGGCCCTCGAACAGGGTCCGCGGTGCCAGCGCCAGCCAGCGCGTGGTCGAGGTGGTACGGGCGCGCGAGAGCACGCCGAAGGACGATAGCCAGCCGAACATGTCGCCTCCCGGTATGGGACGAGGAACGGAGGCCTGGCTTGCGCGGTCCGGGGAGGTCCCGCGTGGCTTGGCGTCGGGGAGAAGTGCGCTTACTTGGTAAGGATCAGCTTGTCGTTGCGAGTCAGGCGCAGGTGGTACTCGCTGCCCTGGTGCTCGATGACGAGCTCACGCGAACCGTCGAGGAGGTTCTTGCTCTCGATGCGCCGCGTCGCGACGGGGGTCGCCATGCGAAGGGGTACGACCTTGTCTCGGCCGCCGTTGTCGGTCAGGGGAAGCGTTCTCAGCAACATGGTCAGCTCCGCGGTTGAGGGTGCGGAGTTGATGATAATGATTCTCAATTACCTGTCAACAGGCAATGGGGTCTCTGCTGAGAAAACGCCGCCCGACGGCGGCGTCGTTTCAGCCCTCGCCGGCGAGCCGCGGGGCGTCGGCAAGCATCCCGGCCAGCGTCCGCTCCAGTTCTTCGAGGTCCGGAATGATCGCGGTGTCGTCCCGGACGAGCACCCGCGCACGCACACCGAACGGCAGGTCATGCCCGTCGTGGGTCGGCAACAGAAGCTCGGCATTGAGCGTGGTCAGGCGCGGGAAGCCGTGGGTCACCACGGCGATGTACGGCAGCCCTGCCGTATTGCCGAGCGCCTTCAGCACGGCGACGCGGGCGGCCTGCGGCGGTGCGTCGTCGGGCAGGCGGGCCACATGGTCGAAACGCACCAGCGGAATGCTCCAGCCACGCCAGGCGATGCGCCCCAGCAGCCAATCGGGCGCATCGGCGACCGGCTCGACGCCGGCCAGGGTAATGACTTCCGCCACCGCGGCGTTCGGCAGCAGCAGGCGTACGCCCGCGCTGGGAATCAGGACGCAGCGGATTTCGCGCGGTAACGGCTCGCTCATGGGAATTCCTCGATCAGTTTCTGCGCCAGCGCCGCGACGTCGCCGGCATAGGCCGCCACGCGCTCTTCGCGGATGCCCGCGACCATGTGGCCACGTTCTTCGTCCACCGGCACGCTTTCCACCCAGACGCGACCACCGGCGTCATAGATCGCCTGTGCTCCCGCCACGGCATCGTTCCCGCGCCCGGCGAACACGATAGCCAGCGCGTCGCCGCCGAAGCCGCCGGCCAGCGTGCTCAGGACACCGTCGATCGACGGGCCCGCGCTGCCGGCCGCGCTGGCGTCTTCGCGCACCGTGACACTGCCGTCGCGGCGGATCTGTACATGCGACCCGCGCGGCACCACCAGGCGCTCGCCGTGGGCCGTATGGTCCTGCTCGCGGGCGATTCGCAGATCGCCCAGGCGGCGCGCGAATGCCTGGGTGTCATCATGATGCGCGACGACGAGCAGCACCGCGGGAAGACGTGCGGGGACCGCGGCCAGGAACGCGGCGATCGACGCTTCGCTTTCGCCTGCGCCGCCAAGGGCGATCACGCGGCGCACGGCACGCGAGCTGCCTTCGAGGAACATCTCGTGAGAGAACTCGCCATCGGTGCGCGGCGCGATGGCTTCTTCCATCGAGACCAGTTCGAGCGTGAAGCCCGCCTCGATGCCGTGCGTCCCGTCGTCGACGATGTCCTGTGCGAGGTATTCCGCAGCCGTGAGCGTTTCGATACCGAACTCCGAAGCGGGCGGGCGAGCCACCGTTTCGGTCACGACGGCGTCGTGGTCGATCAGGTCCCATTCGGGCGCCGGGGGCGGTACGTATTCGGTGGCGCGGCCTTCGATCTCCAGCTTCGGCGTGCCTGCCTGCGCCGTGCCCGGCAGGGCATCGTCCTCAGGTGCGAGCGAGAACTGGCTCAGGTCGAATTCGCGTTCCGGTGCGGGCGACGGCGGCGGCGTTTCGTCGATGACCTCGAAGCCGGACAGATCGAGCGACGCCAGCTCGGTCAGTTCGACCGGTGCGGACGGCACCTCGTCCAGGCCGTCCGTGCTGATCGCGGAGGCATCGGTGTCGGCCAGCAGCGCTTCGAGTTCGGCGGCGAGCTCCGTCGGATCGGCCCCCTCACCGTCGTGTTCGCCCGTGGCGGACAGCGTGGTCGAAAAGGCCAGTTCGTCGGGCACATCGTGCTCGACACCCGGCACCGCATCCATCGACACAGGCGCAGGCTTGTCGACGGATGCCATCGGCTCCTCGGGATAACCGTGCGTACCCGTGATGGCCAGGTCATCGACCAGGGGTTCGTTGAAGGTCTCTTCGGCCGGCGCGGCAACGCCGGCCATCGCGACCACACGCGGTTCGATGGCTCGGGCGTCTTCGGGGCGTGGCGGATCCATCGGTGACACGCCGACCAGCTTTGCCGCGAGATGCCGGGCCCAGCGGGCGCGGTCCCAGCCTTCCAGCGTGCGGCTCACGTCCGCATCGTTGAACACCAGGCGCGGATGCCCGCCTTCGACCGTGTCGTACAGACGGTCGAGGTCGTCATCACTGGGGTCGTCGAGGTCGACCACGACCACATCGGCCGACGAACCGACCAGTTCGGCGGGCGCGAAGGCACGAAGGTCCGATTCATAGACGATCGTCGCGCCCTGCTCGACCAGCGCGTCGCGCAGGTGTCCGGACAGCGCTGAGTCGTCGAACAGTAACGCCACCAGGGGCGCACGATCACCCATGGTGAACTCCGAGCACATCGTTGATCTGGATGACCAGATCGTTTTCCTGATACGGCTTGCCGATGTAACGGTCCACGCCGATGTCGAACGCGCGCTGACGATGTTTGTCGCCGGTACGCGAGGTGATCATGATGATGGGCACGCCCGCCAGACGCTCATCGGCCTTCATCTGCGTCGCCAGTTCATAGCCGTCCATGCGCGGCATCTCGATGTCGAGCAGCATCAGGTCGGGCACGCGCTCATTGAGCTTTTCGAGCGCGTCGATGCCGTCCTTCGCCGTCATCACCTCGAACTCGTGACGCTCCAGCACGCGGCCGGTGACCTTGCGCATGGTGATCGAATCGTCGACCACCATGACCAGCGGCTTCACGCGGATCTCGTCCTGCGCGCGCGGTGCGTGCGGGATGGCCGCTTCGGCTTCGAAGGCGCGGCGAGCCATGCCATGACGCACCAGGGGCGCGAGGTCGAGAATCATCAGCACCGAACCGTCGCCCATGATCGTCGCGCCGAGGATACCCGGCACCGAGCTGACCTGCGGACCGACCGGCTTGACCACGATTTCGCGCGAGCCGAGCACGGCGTCCACACGAATCGCGGCGCGCAGGTCGCCGGAGCGAGCGAGCAGCAGCGGAATATCGCCCTCGTCCGGCGACGCGACGATATGCACGCCCAGCAGCTGCGGCAGGTCGTGGATGGCGAACTCTTCACCCAGATAGTCGAACGCGGGCTGCTCGTCGGCCATGCGGTGGGCGAGCTCGTTCGGCTCCACACGCGCCACGCCGTTGACCGAGGTCATCGGGATGGCGAAGTTCGTTTCACCGATACGCACGATCAGGGCCTGGGTCACCGCGAGGGTGAACGGCAGGCGCATCACGAAGGTCGTGCCGCTGCCCTTCTCCGATTCGATCGCCAGCGTGCCGCCGAGCTGCTTGATCTCGTTGGCGACCACGTCCATACCGACACCACGACCGGCTACCTGGGTGACCTTCTCCGCGGTGGAGAAGCCCGGTACCTGAGTGAGCTGAAGGATCTGGTCGTCGGAGACACGGGCATCCGGACGCAGCAGGCCGCGCTCGATCGCCTTGGCGCGAATGGCGTCGCGGTCCATGCCGGCACCGTCGTCGGACAGGCGCACCACGACCTCGGTGGCTTCGCGCGCCACCTGGATACGCACCGTGCCTTCCGGATGCTTACCGTTGGCTTCGCGAGTGTCCGGTGTCTCGATACCGTGGGCGACCGCGTTACGCAGCATGTGCTCGAACGGCGCCTTGATACGGTCGAGCATGTTGCGGTCCATTTCGCCGTTGGCGCCTTCCACCACCAGCTGCGCCCGCTTGCCAACGTCGTTGGCGGCCTGGCGGAGCGTGCGGCGAAGGTTGGGCACCATCGCGTCGAACGGCAACATGCGGGTCTGCATGAGACCTTCCTGCAGTTCCGCGTTGACCCGCTGCTGCTGGAGCAGAAGGTTTTCGGACTGACGGGTAAGCTCATCGAGGATCGTCTGCAGCGAGACCAGATCGGATACCGACTCGGCCAGCGCTCGCGAGTACTGCTGAAGCTGCGAGAAGCGATCGAGTTCGAGCGGATCGAACGTCGCCGATCCGGTATCGCGGTGTTCCTGGTGGTAACGCGCGATGATCTGCGCTTCGGTTTCGATTTCGAGCATGCGCAGCTGGCTGCGCAGACGGCTGACCGTCTGCTCGTGCTCGGTGAGCGTCGAGCGGAAGCTGGCCGTCTGCTGTTCCAGGCGCGAGCGGTAAATCGACACTTCGCCGGCGTGGTTCACCAGCGTGTCGAGCATGTCCGCGCGGACACGGATCTGTTCCTGCGACGCGCGCTGCAGTTCTTCTTCCTCGAATTCCGGCAGCAGGTCCGGCAGTTCGTGGTCGAGGACAGGAATGACTTCCGGTTCCGGCAGGGGCTCGGTCGCCGGGATGTACTCGGCGGCCTCGCGCTCTTCGCGGTACGCCTCGGCGGTCAGCGTATCCGGTGCGATGGGCGCGCCGGCCAGGCGTGCGAACGGCTCGATGTCGGCATCGCTGAGCGCGATCGCGCGGTTCTGCGCGATGCTCTGGATCATGCCATGCAGACGATCGAAACCGACTTCCATCGCTTCGATGGAGGCGCGGTCGCTTTCGCGCTGGCCCGTGGCCACCGCGTCGAGAAGGGCTTCCATCGCATGCGCGAAGTCGCCGACCGGCGCCAGGCCAGCCATGCGCGCACTGCCCTTCAGCGTGTGCAGATCGCGCTGCAGCGAGGTGACGTGTTCCGCCACCTGCGGCTCGATGCGCCATGCGGCGAGCGCGCCGTCGGCGTGATCCAGAATCTCGCGGCCTTCCTCGACGAACACCTCGAGCAGGTCGGGATCGATATCGGCATACGGCGAAAGCTCCGGCACCAGGGCCGGTGCCGGCTCGTCCACCGGCGTATGCACCGGCGCGGCGACCGGTTCATGCGACTGGTCTTCGATGACGACGGACTCGGCCACGGCGGGCTCGGCCACGTCTTCCGGCTGAGCCACGTCTTCCGGCTCGGCCACATCTTCCGGCTCGGCCACTTCGTCCGGCTCGGCCACTGCTTGCGGCTCAGCGGCTTCTTCCGGCTCAGCCAGCTCGAACGATGCTTCGGACTCCGCCATGTCAGCGGCGTACGGCGCTGCTTCCGGAGCCTCGACCTGGTCGACAGGCATTTCCTCGGCCACCGGCTCGACGACGGGCTCGGTGGGAGCCGACTCTGCCGGCGCGTCGGAACCCGCCGACGCCAGCGGATCGGGATCGACAAACGAATCCTCTTCCGACGGCGTCTCGTCGATCGCTTCATCGTCGGCGGAAACGATCTCCCCGACACGCGAATCCTCGACACGCGGTTCGACGAGGCCATCGTCGGTATGCAGCACGTCACCGTCGTGCGACATCGGCTGCGGCAATGCTTCGGCTTCGGCTTCGGCTTCGGCTTCGGCTTCGGCGTCGGCCTCAGGCGCCGCGTCGACCGACGGCCCGGCCGGCGTCGTCGCGGCGGCATCGAAACCCTCCACCAGCGCGCGCCAGGCAGCCGCTTCGTCGACGTCGTACTTCGCGATCGGCTCGACCACGCCTTCCGGTTTGTCGACCTGGAAACGTTCGAACGAAGCGAGCAGCTCGGCCGTGAGATCGTCCGTGCTGTCGATCGGCTCGACGGGCGCCAGCTCGATTCCGGGAATGGCCTGACTGTCCGTCTCGGCGTCGATTTCGGCCTGAAGCTCGGCGAGCGTCGGCTCCTGCTCTTCGGACGTTTCGGATTCAGGCTCCACGTCGGCGACGACGTCGGCTTTCGTTTCGACCACGGGCGGAGCGGCGGCCTCGAGCTCGGCAAGCTCACGGGCCAGCATCGCCTCCAGTTCGGCTTCGAGGTCGGCCGGAGCGGCAGCATCCTCTTCCACGCTGTCGTCGGCGATGGTTTCCGTGTCGAACGACGACACGGGGGCCGCGTCGTCTTCCGGCAAGACCTCGTCCACGACCGGCGGCGGGACGTCGTCGACGACGTTCGCAACGGGCGGCACGACGTCTTCGAGGTCGTCGATGTAGTCGATGTCGGCGACGACCGGCGTCGCGGACGCCGCGTCGAGGGGCGCCTCGTCCAGCGGCAGCGGATCGGGCTCGTACAGGATGTGCGCGACCGTCGCTTCGGGCTGTTCGTCGCGCATGGCGATGATATGTGCCGCCAGCGCGGCCACGTCCGGTACGCGCGGATCCGGGGCATCGAACTGGTCCATCACGTGATCGACGAGATCGGCCGTATCGGTCAGCGCGTCCACGCCTTCCACACGCAGCGGCAGGCCGCTGGCGCGAACGCGCTTGATCAGGCCTTCCAGCGGTGCGAGCACCTGGATGAGCACCGGGATGTCGACCATACCGATGGCACCGTGCAACGTATGCACGGCACGCAGCAGCGCGTCGTCGACAAACAGTTCGCCGTCGCCGGCGCGGGCCAGGTTGGCACGAATGATCGTGAGGTACTGGGCCACCTCGGTACGCAGGATGTCGAGCAGGACGGCGTCGACAGGCGGCAGCGGCGGCGCGACATACACCGGCTCGCTCGGCGCGGTTTCGACGGGCTCGGCGGGCGTCTGACCGTAGCTGGCGAAAGCGGCGGTCGGCACGGCGGCGATGGTGTCGCGAGGCACGCGACGCTTCACCTTGGTGCGGACCTTCTGTACGGAGCTCTTCGCGACATCTTCCACAAAGGCCATGTCGCCCATCGCGAGGCGATCCGCGGTTTCCATGATCGCGGCGATCGGCGCACCCGGGGTGCTCTCGCCTTCGAGAGCGGCCTTCAGCTGCGGCAGCGCATCGATGGCATGACGGACCAGCGCCTGCACGCCCGGATGCGGTTCGATGCTCTTGTCGAGCACGCGGTTGAGCGTGTTCTCGACCTTCCAGGCGAACTCGCCCAGAAGACGGGCGCCGACCAGACGACCGGAGCCCTTCAGCGTATGGAACGAGCGACGGATCGGAACGAGCGATTCGCTTCGTTCCGGATTGGCCAGCCACACGCTCTGCGCGGCGCGGAGGTTGTTGATCTCTTCCTCGGTTTCTTCGAGGAAGATCTCGCGGATTTCGTCGTCGATACCGTCGACCGTGATCTGGAAGCCGGCGAACTCGGCATGGCCTGCGCCGCCCACTTCCTGCTCGATCTCTTCCTCGATCTCGACCCAGTCTTCCTCGCCCGCGGCAGCGGCGGGCTCCGCAGCGGCCGCGACCGGCGACGTCGCTTCAGGCGCCGTCGCTTCGGGCGCGGCGACCGCGGCGGCGGCGGCGATTTCCGCCTCGGTCGGCGGCTCGTCGACCAGATCGAACGATTCGGCAAACGTCGATACCGTCTCGCCCGCATCGACGCTGGTCGACGGCACGGCGATGTGCTCGATCGCCGCGCTTTCGATGCGCTCGATCGCGGCTTCGCCCAGCGGCTCGGCTGCATCTTCCTCGGCGGCCGGCAGCGGCCAGTAACCGAGCTCGGCCAGGCTCTGCTGCGTCACGTCCAGGATGTGCTCGAGGCCACCGCGGTGTTCGCGGGCGGCTTCGAGGTAATACTCGAGCGCCGCCAGTGCGTCGGCGAGGCGATCCATCTGCGCGCCGTTCGGCACGCGGCGGTCGCCGAGCAGTTCACGATGAATGAACAGGCCAATGCCATCGGCGAGCTCGCCGGGGCGCGGAGCGCCCAGCATGCGCATCGCGCCGCCGATTTCGGCCATCAGCTCCGGCGTACCGTCCAGCTGGGCGTGATCCCAGGACGATTCGACGAAGGCGACGATCGCGTCCTTGACCTTCGACGTGTTGCCCGTGGCTTCGCGCATCAGCGTGGCGAGAATGTGGCGTGCCTCGCTGCGCGGAAGCGGCGACGGACCGAGGTCTGAAACGACCTGCTCCTCGCCCTCGGCACCGAGGCGTTCGATGTGGTCGTCGAGCGAGGCTTCGACGTAGAGCAGCGCGCCCGCGACATCGAGCAACGACTCTTCGTCGGGATCGCGCGCACCGGTGGCGATTTCGCCGAGGATCCGGCGCTGTTCGCCCACCACGCGACGCGGCACGCCGAGGGCGAGCATGCCCAGCGTGTCACCGACGCGATCGAGTACGTCAGCCTGCGGGCCGAGCTGGGCGGGATCGCCATCGGGGCGACGGAGGAACAGATCGAGCGATTCCTTCACCCGCAGCAGGTCTTCCTTGATCGCCACCGACACGGTGTCGAGCAGCGCGCGGTTGTGACCGGACATCGAGCCACGGGCATGCTCGACCTCGGCCGCCTGCGGCAGCAAGCCGTCGAGGCGATAGGTCTGGCGCAGTTCTTCGAGGCGTTCGCTGCCCGGTTTGGCCTGGGCGACGTAGTACAGCAGCTTGCGTGCGAGTTCGTCCGCATCGCCGTTGAGCAATGCGTCTTCGCCACCCTCCACCAGTTCACGGATGGAACGGTCGACGCGGCCGATCAGCTGGCGCACGTCCTTTTCGTGGGCACGCAGCACGCCACGCTCGAGGCCCTCGAGCACACCGGCGGCGATCCACCACAGGCGACGGCCGGCGATGGTGTAGCAACGCGCGGCAATGCCGTCGAGCGTCGCACGCATGCCGAGCAGCTGACGTTCGTTGCCCTGCCCGCGGAACCAGGCCAGCAACTGCTGCTGGAAACGCACGCGCAGTTCGGCGATCTCGGCGCGATGGCTTTCCGCCGCCGCGGGATCGTTCGCACCCGGCGCAATGGCCGGCAGCATGGTGTCGAGGTTGGGCGTGAACAGTGCCGACTCGTGCAGCGACTGCTCGCCACGGCTCGAGCGAAGATCGTTGAGCAGCGGCAGGAGCACGATGGGCACGTCGCGGTGGCCACTCTGCAGACGCTCGAGGTAGTCGGGCATCTGCATCATGCCGCGCATAAGCGCGGCATAGGCGTCGTCGCGATGGGCCACGCGATCGTCGATCAGCGCGGCGACCAGCTGCTCCATTTCGCCGACGACCATGGCGGCGCCGTACAACTCGACCATACGCAGCGTGCCGTGGACCTGGTGAAGGTCCGCGGCACAGGTGTGCATGACGTAGGCGTCGCGGGAGTCTTCGACGTAGGACTCGAGGGCCTGGCGTGCCTTGGACAAGGCGTCGTCGAGCTCCGCCTTGACCCAGTGCAGCGTAGTGAAATCGGTATGGTCTTGAAGTCTCACTGCATTAGCCCGGCAGCTTGAAGTTCGCGACGGACAGTCGCAGGTCGTTCGCCAGCTGTGCCAGGTTTCCGATCGACTCGGCCGTCTGACTCGCACCCAGCGAGGTCTGCGAGGTGATCTCCTGGATGACGTTCATCGTCGCCGAGGTATCCGTTGCCGCGGCCGACTGCTGGCGGGCAGCGGCGGAGATGTTCTGAATCAGTGCGGAAAGATCGTTCGAGACGCGCTCGATGTCGCCCAGCGCGGTACCCGCGTCCTCGGCCAGTCGTGCACCGGCCACCACCTCGGCGGTGGTCTGCTCCATGGAGCTGACCGCCTCGTTGGTATCGGACTGAATGGTCTGGACCAGCGTTTCGATTCGCTTCGTGGCGCTGGCGGAACGTTCGGCGAGTCGCTGGACTTCGTCCGCGACGACCGCGAAACCGCGACCCGCTTCACCGGCCGACGCCGCCTGGATGGCTGCGTTCAACGCGAGGATGTTGGTCTGCTCGGCAATGTCGTTGATCAGTTCGACGATCGAGCCGATTTCCTGCGAAGACTCGCCCAGTCGCTTGATTCGCTTCGAGGTTTCCTGGATCTGGTCACGGATCGAGTCCATGCCCTGAATCGTTTCCCGCACCACTTCCGCGCCACGCGATGCGATCTGCACCGAGCGCTGCGCCACGTCGGCCGACTCGGCCGAGTCCTTCGACACCGTATCCATCGAGGTGGCGATCTGGTTGATGGCGGAGGTCGCCGAGGTGATCTGCTGCGCCTGCTGTTCCGCCGCGTCGGCGAGGTGCATCGCGGTGGCTTGGGTTTCCTGCGCTGCCGCCGAGACCCGCACCGCCGTTTCGTTAATCGTGGTGACGAGGTTGCGCATCTCGTCGACCGCGGAGTTCATGGCGTCCGCGATGGCGCCCGTGATGTCCTCGGTCACCGTCGCCTTGATGGTCAGGTCGCCTTCGGCGAGCGAGCCCATCTCATCCAGCAGTCGCATAATCGCGGTCTGGTTACGCTGATTGAGTTCGGACGTGGTTTCCAGGCGGCGACGCTGATCGCGCACGAGGTTGTAGACCAGCAACAGGGCGAACGCCACCGCGCCGATGGCGCCGATCAGGCCCCACCATACGTTCGGGAACAGACGGGTCAGCGGCAGCCTGGCGATCTGGTCGGCGGACTCGTTCGCACGCAGCAACACGGTCTGCGAATCGAGCGAGGCCTGGTTACCGGCGCGCTTAACGTCCTGCAGGTTCGGCGACGCCGAGACCAGCTGGGTGACGGGATCGACCAGGTCGCCCCACGACGTCTGCATGTCGGTCAGGATCTTGTGGGCATTGCTGTCGGAGATGGCACGGACACCGCCGTCCGGGTTGCCATCGATCAGGCCCTTGAGCACCGAACCGTACAGCTGCGCATCGCGCGACAGGCCGTCAGCGGCGGACTGCGCACCGTCGCCACCCTGCAGGATTTCCTGCACGCGGCGGATCATGCGGTCAGCCATGAGCATCCAGCGCGCGATGGTGAAGGTCTGCTCCACCGAGGCGTTTTTCTGCTGGACGATGTTGAGCACCTCGTCGGTGCGCGCGTTCAGCAGCGGCATCTGCCTGGAGAACAGATCGGCGCGCTCACCCGACGACAGGACGAGGTCCTTGTTGGAGAGAATCTTGCCGATGTCCGCGTCGAGCTGGTGCCAGGCGTTGGCCAGCGCGCCCACCGAGCGACCGGCCTGCGAGCCGTTGTCGTCCGCGTAAGCCGGCATGCCGGTCTTGTCGTCGCCCTTGACCAGGCGCTGCACCGCCGAATCGATCGTGTTCCGGGTGGCCGACAGTTCGCGGAAGGAGTCGCGGTTGCCGTCGGATGCCTCGAGCGCGTACTTCGCGGTCTGCTGCGAAAGCACCTGAACCTGGGTCGTCAACGCGATGGCTTCGCGATCCTCACCGTTCCTGGTGTTCAGCCACCAGAAGTCGACCGACGCCAAACCGATCGCCAGGAGAAGAAACACGATAACGATCGTGTAGCCACGTTCCCGGCCTGCGCCGCCTGCTGTCGTGCTCATATCTACCTCACCCAAACCTGGCAAAGCTAGCCACCGGCGCCTCGAGGCTGCCGGCAAGACGAAGCGACCGAAGTGATCGCCCCCCCGTTCCCAATGCGAAAGCGGCCAAGCCACCTCCGCCCATCCTGTAACGGGCCGGCCAAGAGGCCGCCCCGTCCCCCTGGAGACGCCTTACAGCGCCGCCTGCCGGAAATCCGGCGCACGAACCAGACGGCTCATACTGAACAGCCCGAACGATTGCTCGCCAAGTGTCACGTTTTCAGCCACGAACCGCGTCAGGCGCGGATCGCGTTCGTCTTCGCCCGAACCGCGCTGGGCGTCGTCCATCGTCCGCTGGCCGAAAACCTCGTCGACCAGCAGCCCCACCGTGCCGCCGTGCTGGCGTACGAGAAGCAGACGCGTACGCTCGGAAGACGGCGTACGTTCGTCGAACAGGAACCGGCCCAGATCGATCGCCGGCACCAGGTTGCCTCGCACGTTTGCCACGCCCATCAGCCAGGGCTGCGTGCCCGGGACGTTGGTCAGCGAGGGAACCGCCAGCAGTTCGTTGATTTCCTCGATGCCGCTGACGAAGGCGCGCCGACCCACGCGGAAACCGATGCCACGCCACAGGCCCGTCGAGTCGACGTGCGCCGGCGCATCGGCCGAGTGCGCCAGACAGGCGCGTTCGTAGAAGGCGAGCAGTTCGAAGGGCGACGTTGCAACGTTTTCGCTCATATCGCCCTCAGTGCGTCTTGTTCGGGAGCAGGCTGGCGATGGTCGAGAGAAGCTCCTTCTCGTTTACCGGCTTGGTGATGAAGGCCTTCGCACCCTGGCGCAGGCCCCACACGCGGTCGGTCTCCATCGATTTGGTCGTGATCATCACCACGGGCACGTCCGCCGTGGCCGGGTCGCGGCTCAGCGAACGGGTGGCCTGGAAGCCGTTCATGCCGGGCATGATGACGTCCATGATGACCAGATCGGGCTTGTTCTCCTGGATCCGCGCGATGCCTGCTTCGGCATTGTCCACGCTGGAAACGGAAAAACCCGCCTTTTCGAGCAGCGTGGTGAACACGCGTACGTCGGTGGGCGAGTCGTCGATGATTAGGATATTTGCCACACGTCCCCCTGGACGTCGTTAAGCGAGATCAGGTCGGTCAGCTCGCCGTCGCATAGCGGTGAATCGCGCCGAGAAGTTCGTCGCGGGTGAATGGCTTGGTGAGGTACTGCTCGGCCCCGACGATGCGACCGCGCGCCTTGTCGAACAGACCGTCCTTGGAGGACAGCATGATTACCGGCGTACCGCGGAACTGGGCGTTGTTCTTGATCAGCGCGCAGGTCTGATACCCGTCCAGGCGCGGCATCATGATGTCGACGAAGATGATGTTCGGCTTCTGGTCCGAGATTTTCGCCAGCGCCTCGAAGCCGTCGACGGCGGTGAGGACGTCGCAGCCTTCCTTCTTCAACAGCGTTTCCGCCGTGCGCCGGATGGTTTTCGAATCGTCGATGACCATGACCTTCAAACCGGTCAGGTCGGTACCGCGTCCGCTTTCGTTCACTGCGCCCCCGTGCCACGCAAAAAAAACCGCAAATCCCCGCGCAGGATAGCCCCTTTCCGGGGCGTGTTCCGTGCGCTGGGTCGTCGTCCGGAACCTGCGTCCCGGCGGCCCGCTCTTCGGCGTTCCTCCCGACCGCTGTTTAATGGTTGGTGAGAGTTACGTCAAGATGAATTGTTCTTAAAAGGGGGACGGGCTTGTGAAATGGACCCTCCCGCTCCACTAGACTTGGCACCTTTCCTGCTCGCCGGACCCGCCATGTCCCTCACCGTCGCCGTCCTGATGGACCCGATCCGCGCCATCAAGATCGCCAAGGACTCCACCTTCGCCATGTTGCTGGAGGCTTCCCGCCGCGGCCACACCCTGTTTTACATGGAGCAGGGCGACATGGCCCTGCGCGACGGCGAGGCCTGGGCACGCCTGCGGCCGCTCACCGTGAAAGACGATCCCGCCGGTTGGTACACGCTGGGCGAAGCCGCCTGGCGCCCCCTTGGCGAGATAGACATCGTGCTGGCCCGCAAGGATCCGCCGGTCGATGCCCAGTTCGTCTACGACACCATGGTGCTGGAGCGCGCCCAGCGGGCGGGCGCCAGGGTCGTCAACGACCCGCGCAGCCTGCGCGACTGCAACGAGAAGCTGTTCGCGCTGGATTTCCCGCAGTGCATCGCCCCGACGCTGGTCTCGCGCGACCGTGGCGACCTCAAGGCCTTTGTCGCCCTTCACGGCGAGGCGGTCCTGAAGCCGCTGGACGGGATGGGCGGCCGCGGGATCTTCCGCGTCCGGGCCGGCGACAGCAATCTCAACTCGATGCTGGAGACCCTCTTGGGTCCGGCAGGGCATGACTTCGTCATCGCGCAGAAGTACATCCCGGAGATCACGTCGGGCGACAAGCGCATCCTGCTGATCGACGGCGAACCGGTGCCTTATGCCCTCGCCCGCATTCCCCAGGGCGACGAATTCCGCGGCAACCTGGCGGCCGGCGGCCGTGGCGAAGGCGTGCCGCTGTCCGAGCGCGACCGCTGGATCGCCGCCCAGGTCGCGCCCGAGCTGCTGCGTCGCGGCCTCCGCTTCGTCGGTCTGGACGTCATCGGCGACTACCTGACCGAGATCAACGTCACATCTCCGACCTGTATCCGGGAACTGGATGCCCAGTTCGGCATTAACATCGCGGGGCTGATGTTCGACGCAATCGAGGCCCGATGACGACCCGCACCACCGGCGCCGATCTGTTCGGCGCGACCCTGCTGTTCTCGCTGCTGCTGCACGGTGTCGTCATCCTCGGCATCACCTTCGACGCGGAGAAGCCCAAACCGAGCGTTCCCACGCTCGACGTCACCCTCGTGGACGTCGCCAACCAGGAGCCGCCCGACAAGGCCGACTTCCTGGCCCAGGCGAACAACGCGGGCGGCGGTGACAAGGACAAGGCGGCGCGCCCATCGGAGCCGGTGTCCGGCCCCCTGCCCACTCCCGTACGCGGTGTCACGCCCGAGCCGAAAGAAGCGCAGGCACCCGCGCCTCAGGACCGCACGCCGCAGCAGTTGCTGACGAGTTCCGGCGAAACCGCCTTCGCGGTCGATACGACGAAACAGCAGACCGAGCACCAGGAGCACCCGCTGCCCGTGTCGGACGAGGAGATCCAGCGCAAGCTGGAGATGGCTCGCCTGTCGGCCGAGGTGCGCGAACAGTCGCAGGCCTACGCCAAGCGACCGAAGAAGAAATTCATTTCGTCCAACACGCGCGAGTACGTCTACGCCGCCTACATGAAGGGCTGGGTGGGTCGCGTGGAGCGGGTGGGCAACCTCAACTACCCGGACGAAGCCCGCCGCCAGGGGCTGTACGGCGAGCTGGTCCTCACCGTCGGTCTTAACAAGGACGGCTCGATCAAGAGCATGGACGTGATCAAGAGTTCAGGCCATAAGCTGCTCGATGACGCCGCCCAGCGCATCGTCCGGCTGGCGGCACCCTTCCCCTCGCTGCCGGCTGACAAGACGAAGGTGGATGAGTTGTACATCACCCGGACCTGGCAGTTCTTGCCGGGGAACGTTTTGAGGAACTATTGAGGCGGGGGACCGGGCGGACGCCCGGGTCGCGCGCGGGGCGCGCTCCTACAGGGACCTTATCGCGCGCGGGGCGCGCTCCTACGGGGCCGGGTCGCGCGCGGGGCGCGCTGCTACGGAGCGATGCGCCTTGTAGGAGCGCGCCCTGCGCGCGATTCACGCCAACGCGATTCACGATGCCGGCAGCAGCTGATCCGCCTCACTCACATAGGCCTTCTGCGCCTTCCTGTCCCAGACACACAGCTCCCGCCCCGGCCGGTTCTTCATGTGCTTCTGCGGATAACGCCCCGCCAGCACCAGCGCCGTCACCGGCACCCGGTCGTCATACGCGATAGGCCGCCCCACCGGCTTCACATCCTTCAGGCCGCTTGCCGCGACGCAGGCCTGCGTCAGCCGCTGGTCATAGTCCTTCCATGCCGACGGCGTCGAAGCCTGCGCCAGCGAAGCGGCGAGCGCGCCGGTCGCCGCTACAAAACCCTTTGCGAACATCATCTTCTTCACGAGTTTGCCTCCTTGTGACCGGGCGCACACGGTACCTCCGGCGCGCTGAACCCATCCGCACGCCCGGGCGAACAGCGGCTACAATGTGGTCATGACGATCGCCAACACATTCGCGGGTCAATTCCTCATCGCGATGCCCTCGCTGGCCGAACCGCCGTTCGCGCGTGGCGTCGCGTTTCTTTGCCAGCACGGCGAAGACGGAGCGGTCGGGCTGCTGATCAACCAGATCTCCGAGTACCGCCTGGGCGACGTGCTCGCGCAGATGAAGCTGGAGTGCGAGGACCCCGAGATTGCCGACTACCCGGTACTCATCGGCGGGCCGGTGCAGCAGGAACGCGGATTCGTCCTCCATCGCGAGCCGGGCAACTGGGACTCCAGCTACCGGGTAAACGAGGACTGGTGCGTCACCACCTCGCGCGACATCCTGGTCGCCATGGCCAAGGGCGAAGGCCCCCGCCGCGCGGTGGTCACGCTTGGCTACGCGGGCTGGGAAGCCGGCCAGCTCGAACAGGAAGTCATGGACAACGCCTGGCTCACCACGCGCGCTGACGAGCACATCATTTTCGACACACCGCTCGACGAGCGCTGGGTCGCCGCGGCCCGCAAGCTGGGCATGCAGGACCCCTCCCAGCTGACCGGCTACGCCGGTCACGCCTGAGCATCCGTTCGCGATGAGTTGCCTGTTCGGTTTCGATGTCGGCACCAAGGTCGTCGGCGTCGCCGTCGGCAACCGCCTTACCGGAACGGCCCGCGGCATCGCAGCGGTGCCGGTGCGCGACGGCCAGCCCGACTGGCAGGCGCTCGACACGCTTCGCCGCGAGTGGCTGCCCGAGGCGTTGATCGTCGGCCTGCCACTCGACAACGAGGGCAAGGAACAACCGATGACCCGCACCGCCCGCCGTTTTGCCGAGCGCATCGGCGAGCGCTACGCCCTGCCCGTGACCTTCGCCGACGAGCGCATGAGCTCGCAGGAGGCCGCGCGCCGCTTCGCCGCCGGACGCGCCGCGGGCACGCGCAAGCGCTCCGATGTCCGCTCGATCGATGCCGAGGCCGCCGCGGTCATCCTCGAGTCTTATCTTCTGCAGTCATGATCCATCCCCCACCTTGAGGCCGTCATGTCCCAACGCCTGCGCCATCTGACCACCCTCGAGAACCTGCCGCGCGAAACGATCGAGCGCCTGCTCGACCGCGCGAACTCCATGCGCGACGCCAGCGCCCATGGCACGCGCAAGCTGGACCTGCTCGGCGGTCGTACCGTGCTCAACCTGTTCTTCGAGCCCTCGACGCGCACGCGCACGTCGTTCGAGCTGGCCGCGCGTCGCCTCGGCGCCGATGTCGTCAATTTCGACATCGGGCTGTCCTCGACCAGCAAGGGCGAAGAACTGTTCGACACCCTGCACACGCTCGAAGCCATGCATCTCGACGCCATCGTCGTCCGCCACAAGGTCTCCGGAACGCCCGAGGAACTGGTCAGGCACGCGATGAGCGGCGTGTCCGTGGTGAATGCCGGCGACGGCAACCGCGCCCACCCGACGCAGGGCCTGCTCGATGCGCTGACCATCCGCAACCACCACCCGGACATGCGCAAGGTCAAGGTCGCCATCTGCGGCGACGTGCGCCACTCGCGTGTCGCCCGCTCCGACGTCCATGTGCTGACCGCACTCGGCGTGAAGGACGTCCGTATCGTGGGGCCGACCGCGCTGCTGCCCACCGAAGGCGAGTTGAACGGCGTCACGTACCACGAAGATTTCGACGAGGCGATCGCCGGTGTCGACGCCGTGATCATGCTGCGCCTGCAGAAAGAGCGCATGGCCTCGACGGACCTCCCGGACGAAGCGGCCTACTTCGAGCGCTATGGCCTTGATACCAGGCGCCTCGCCCGGGCGGCGAAGGGTTGCCTGGTGATGCACCCGGGCCCGATCAACCGTGGCATCGAGATCGCCTCCGACGTCGCCGATGGCGCCCAGTCGCGGATCCTCGAGCAGGTCGGCAACGGGGTGTTCGTGCGGATGGCGGTTCTTTGCGAAGTGCTCGGCCGCTAACCGGCACCGCGCCTTGCGTTCCGGCATAATGCCGGGACCTAGGGACCAAACAATGGGATACAGAATGCGACCGACCAAGCGACTTCTCGCGCTCGGCGTCGCCAGCTTGCTGCTGGCGGCCTGCGGCCACAAAGACAAGGATGCCCCTCTGGCCTTCGTGCCGGCGGATACGCCGTACGTGGTCGCAAGCCTCGACAAGCTCGACGACGACGCCTATGAGGCCATGCTGGCCCAGGCCAACAGCGAGCTGCCGGGCCAGGTGGGTCAGATGAAGGCCTTCGCCTCGGACCTCGAAAGCAAGGGCAACAAGGACGGCGCCAACCTCGTCAATGCGCTGGCGGCCGAGTTCGACGGCAAGACCGCCGAGGCCGCCCTGAAGAACATGGGCCTGGATGCGAAGAACGGCACGGCCTTCTACGGCCTCGGTCTCGCTCCGGTCGCGCGCATCACGCTGGCCGATACCGCCGCGTGGGACGCCTTCGTCGGTCGACTGGAAACCGCCTATGGCAAGAAGCTCGAGACCGCCGATGCCGGTGGCCAGCCGTACCGCCACGTCGCTCTGTCCGACTCGGGCATCCAGCTGATCATCGCCACCGTCGGCAAGCAGGCCGTGGTTTCGCTGCTGCCGGCGGACGCCGCCCAGCCGCTGATCCGTCAGGCGCTCGGTGCCGATCGCCCGGAAAAGAGCATCCAGGAAGACGGCCGCCTTGCCGATCTGGCCAAGGAAAAGGGCTACAAGGACTACGCCGTCGGCCAGGTCGACCTGACCCGCCTGCTGCCCCTGATCGCCACGGGCAAGGATCCGCTGTTCGCGACCTTCCTCAAGCACCAGTCGGCCAAGACCGGCGAACCTGTGCCCACGCTGCCGCCGAGCTGCCAGAGCGAAGCGTCGCGCATCGCCGCGCGCGTGCCCTCCGTCAGCTTCGGCTACACCCGCCTCGACCTGCACCACCAGGAGCAGCGCGTGGACATCGCGCTGGCCGACGACATCACCAAGGCCTTCTCCGGTCTCAAGGTCGAAGTCCCGGGCCTGGGTAGCGACGCGACCGGCGCGTTCGACATCAGCCTCGCGCTGCCCGTCGAACAGCTGCGCACGTTCTTCACCGCGCAGGCGGAAGCCGTAGCGGCCAAGCCGTTCGAATGCCCGGCCTTCGCCAGCATGAACGACAGCTTCGCCAAAATGGGTTCGACCATGCAGCAGGCGGCCATCCCGCCGATCGGCGACCTGCGCGGCCTTCGCGTGCTCATCGACTCGTTCAAGCCTGCCGCCAACGCGCAGCAGATGCCGCAGCTCACCGGCCGTGTCGTGATCGCGACGCGTAACCCGGCGGGTCTGCTGGCCATGGGTCAGGCGATGCTCGGCGGCGACTTCAAGCTGGCCGGCGACGGCAAGCCGGTCGCTCTGCCGCCGAACATCAGCGGCATGCTCGGTATGCCGGGCTGGGCCGCCATGAACGGCCAGGCCATCGCCATCGGCCTGGGCGCCGGCGAAGACGCCAAGCTCGACGACGTCCTCATGGGCAGCACGGGTGATGCTGGCCGTGTCTCCCGCCTGCATCTGAACGGCGACATGTACCGCTCGTGGGTCGACGTGATGGCCGATAAGGCTCAGGCCTTCGCCAGCAACATGACCGAAGCCGCCGGTGCCGATGGCGCCCCGGACGGCCAGGCCGACACCGCCGCGGCGGCTCAGCGCTCCAAGGCACAGTTCGATGCGATGAAGGCTCAGGCCGCCCGCGTCATGCAGGTCTCGGGCGAGTCGCATGTCGACGAGAAGGGCCTGGTGATCTCGGGCGCGGTCGAATACAAGTAAGCCGCGTTACGGCGCCAAAGAGGAAGGCGGCCCTCCGGGGCCGCCTTTTTTTTATGCGCTGAGCAGACACTGATCACCCTTTCGGCAAAGCTGAACGGAGCGGTTTTTCGGGCACGAATCGTTCACGGATGCGCTGTTTCCATAGGCCCCGCGACACGGCAGCCACAGTGCGCGGCGCCGTCGCCAGTCCCATCACAGATTCGTATAAAGGAGTTCCCCATGAACCATTCGAACCTCCGTAAGGCCCTGTTCGCCGCCGCTCTCGTTGCCGGTCTCGGCACGGTCCCGTTCGCTCAGGTCAATGCACAGGACTCCGCGGCGGCCACGAGCAAGGGCGACAACCAGACGGTCGCCGGCAAGGCGGACGACACGTGGATCACCACCAAGGTCAAGTCCGAGTTCGCCGCCAACAAGAGCGTCAAGGCCACCGACATTTCGGTCTCGACCGCTGACGGCGTCGTCACCCTGACCGGCACCGTCGCCACGGCGAAGGAAAAGAGCCACGCCGAGATGATCGCCAAGAAGATCAAGGGCGTGAAGAGCGTCGACGCGAGCGGCCTGACCGTGTCGGCTGCCGCACAGTAAGACTTCGCTTCGGCGGAATCGAAAAGGGAGCCGAAAGGCTCCCTTTTTTTGTGCGGTCCCGGGCAGCCTTCGCGCTCGCCTGATCCGATAGCCGCCAGCCAGTCCTGCTGACGACGCGCCCGCCTACCGGCTCAACATCCCGCCGAACGTCTGCTTGTCGTTCGTCGAGTCGATCTCGACACCTTCCAGCCCCTGCGACAGCGTATGCGCATCGCCGCCCTGGGCCAGCTTGATCCGCAGGCGCACTTCGTTCGAACTGTCCGCGTGACGCAGCGCGTCTTCGTACGAGATCTCACCAGCGTGGTACAGCTCGACCAGGCTCTGGTCGAACGTCCGCATGCCGAGCTGATTCGAGTCGCGCATCAGCTCCTTGAGCTTATGCACCTCACCCTGGCGGATGTAATCCTGCGCGAGCGGCGTGCCCAGAAGCACTTCCACCGCGACGCGGCGCGACTTGCCGTCCGGTGTCGGGATCAGCTGCTGAGCGACGATGCCCTTGAGGTTCAGCGAGAGGTCCATGAACAACGCGCTGCGACGATCTTCCGGGAAGAAGTGGAGGATACGGTCCAGTGCCTGGTTGGCATTGTTCGCATGCAGCGTGCACAGGCACAGGTGGCCCGTCTCCGAAAAGTTGATCGCGTGCTCCATCGTCTCGCGCGTACGCACCTCGCCGATCATGATGACGTCGGGCGCCTGGCGCAGCGTGTTCTTCAGCGCGTTTTCCCAGTTGTCGGTATCGATGCCGAGTTCGCGCTGGGTGATGATGCAGCCTTCGTGCTTGTGCACGTATTCGATCGGGTCCTCGATCGTGATGATGTGACCCGTGGAGTTCTGGTTGCGGTAGCCGATCATCGACGCGAGCGACGTGGACTTACCGGTACCGGTACCACCGACGAAGATGATGATGCCGCGCTTGGTCATCGCCAGCTGCTTGATGATCGGCGGCAGACTCAGTTCTTCCGGCGTGGGGATCTTCGACTCGATCCGGCGCAGCACCATACCGACGCAGTTGCGCTGGTAGAAGCACGACACACGGAAACGTCCGACACCCGAGGCGCTGATGGCGAACTGGCACTCGTGGGTCTTTTCGAACTCTTCGCGCTGAGCGGGCGTCATCACGTTCAGCACCATGTCGCGCGACTGCTGCGCGGACAGCGGGCTCTGCGTGATGGGAACGATGCGTCCCTGGACCTTCATGGAAGGTGCGACGCCGGCGGTGATGAACAGGTCGGATGCCTGCTTATGCACCATCAGCTTCAGAAAAGAGGTGAAATCGAATTCGCTCATGGCGGTCTGGTCCCCGTGTGCCGGACCGGGCCGGCGCCCCTGTCGCGATCATATACCGGCGACGGGGGCGCTTGCAGCGGACTGTTTCACGCCTTAGCGGAACGATTCCTTGTTCTTGGCGTACATCATGCCTTCCTGGCGGGTGATCTGGCCGCGCTTGACCAGATCGAGCAGGTTCTGGTCGAGGGTCTGCATGCCGTACTGCTGACCGGTCTGGATCGCCGAGTACATCTGGGCGACCTTATCCTCGCGGATCAGGTTACGGATGGCCGGGATGCCGACCATGATCTCGTGGGCCGCCAGACGACCGCCACCCACCTTCTTCAGCAGGGACTGCGAAATGACCGCGCGCAACGACTCGGACAGCATCGAGCGGACCATCGGCTTTTCGCCTGCCGGGAACACGTCGATGATGCGGTCGATGGTCTTGGCGGCCGACGAGGTATGCAGCGTACCGAACACCAGATGGCCGGTTTCCGCGGCGGTCAGCGCCAGGCGGATGGTCTCCAGATCGCGAAGCTCGCCGACCAGGATGTAGTCGGGATCCTCACGAAGTGCCGAACGCAGGGCCTCGTTGAAGCCATGGGTGTCGCGGTGCACTTCACGCTGGTTCACCAGGCACTTCTGCGAGGTATGCACGAATTCGATCGGATCCTCGACGGTGAGCAGGTGACCGTATTCGTTCTTGTTGATGTGATCGACCATCGCCGCCAGCGTCGTGGACTTGCCCGAACCGGTCGGCCCGGTGACCAGGATCAGGCCCTGCGGCTGTTCGATCAGCTCGCGGAAGATCTTCGGTGCGCCGAGGTCTTCCAGCGTGAGCACCTCGGAAGGAATGGTACGGAACACCGCGCCGGCACCACGGTTGTGGTTGAAGGCGTTGACGCGGAAGCGCGCCAGCCCGGGGATCTCGAACGAGAAGTCGGTCTCGAGGAACTCTTCGAAGTCGCGGCGCTGCTTGTCCGACATGATGTCGTAGATCAGCGAATGGACCTGCTTGTGCTCCAGCGCGGGGATATTGATACGCCGCACGTCACCATCGACGCGGATCATGGGCGGCAGGCCCGCGGAGAGGTGCAGGTCGGAGGCCTTGTTCTTCACTGAGAAGGCAAGGAGTTCGGCGATATCCATGAGGGTCCCCTTTCGATGTGGGGCATAGGTAAACACGCCGGAGGGTCGGCGGCAAGGCGCGGCACCATATATGCTTCGGTGACTGTGAAAACCATCGCGAACGGAGCGGACCACCCCATGAATCGGATCGCCTTTATCGGCGGCGGCAACATGGCCACGGCCTTGATCGCCGGCATGCTTCGCCACGGCGCCCAGCCCGGCGGCATCGCGGTGGCCGAGCCCCGCGCCGAGGCCCTGCAGGAGCTCTCCCGCGAATACGGCGTGGCCACGTACACCGACAACCTCGACGCCGCCGAAGGCGCGTCGATCCTCGTGCTGGCGGTGAAGCCGCAGATGATGACCGAGGTCTGCCGCGGCCTCCGTCCGGCGGTACAGAAATACCGGCCGGTGATCATCTCCATCGCGGCGGGCATCCGCATCGCCCAACTCGAGCGCTGGTTCGACGCCGCCCTGCCCGTGGTGCGCTGCATGCCCAATACGCCCGCCATGTTCGGCGCCGGCGCCACCGGGCTGTTCGCCAACGGGCGGGTGAGCGCACCGCAGCGGGCCGAGGCGCAGCACGTGCTGGACGCGGGCGGCCTGACCGTGTGGGTGCCTGACGAGGACCAGCTCGATATCGTCACCGCCCTCTCCGGCTCGGGCCCGGCGTATTTCTTCCTGATGGTCGAGGCACTGGAAAACGCGGCATTTTCTCAAGGGCTGTCCCGTGAGACGGCCCGGGCCCTCGCGGCGCAGACGGCGTTCGGCGCCGGGCGCATGCTGGTCGAATCCGGCGAGAGCGCCGCCACGCTGCGGCAACGCGTCACCTCCCCCAACGGCACCACCCAGGCTGCGCTGGAGAGCTTTCGCGACGATCATTTCCCTGCCATCGTGGCGCGGGCGGTCGACGCGGCGCGCCGACGCGGCTTTCAACTATCCGAAGACATGGAATCGAACACGTGAACTACCTGACCAACGCCGGCGGCCTGCTCCTTGAAGTCGCTTTCGGCGCACTCGTCACGCTTTTCATCCTGCGCATCCTCGCCGAAGCGTACCGGGCCGACTTCCACAACCCGATCTGCCAGTTCCTCTACCGGTTCACCAACCCGGTGCTGCGACCGCTGCGCAAGGTGCTGCCGCCCGTGCGCCGGGTGAACACCGGCGGCATCGTGATCGTGTACCTGCTCGAATGCGTCAAGTGGCTGCTGATCGCCGCCATGGCGGGCATCGCGCCGAACGTCCTCGGCCTGGCGATCACCGGCCTGGGCGAGACGCTGGATATCTTCCTGCTGACCTGGGTGGTGCTGGTCTTCGCCTGGTCGATCATGAGCATGCTCTCGACCGATCGCTACCACCCGGTGGCGCGTCTGGTGACGAGCCTGGCCGAGCCGCTGGTGCGGCCGCTGCGTGGGCGCATGACGATCGGCGGACTGGATTTCTCGCCGACCGTCGTGATTCTCGGCCTGATCCTGGCGCGGATGCTGATTGCCGCGCCGATCAAGGACTGGGGCGTATCCATGATGCTGGGCGCGGCAGGCTGAAGGCAGGAGCGCGCCCGGCGCGCTCCTATCTGCCCCCTACCCTACGAGCATCCGTCACGTTCGACAGCGCGCTCAACCGACCGAGCAGCGTCGAGAGCTGCTCATAGTCCTTCACTCGCAGCGTAAAGCGCATGTCGACCTCGCCCGTCCGCACATGCACGCGGCTGGAGGACGCGACGATGTGCGGTCCTGTGTTGCTGATCGTGGTGGCGACATCCTTCTGCAGCCCCTTCCGGTCGTAACCGCGCAGCTCGATGTCGATCTCGTAACTCTGCACCTCCACGCGGCCCCAGCTCACGTCGATGACGCGTTCGGGGCTGCGGCGTGCGAGCCGTGCCAGGCTGGCGCAATCGGAGCGATGAACCGATACGCCACGTCCGCGGGTGATGAAGCCACGCACCGGGTCGCCCGGCAGCGGCTGGCAGCAGCGCGCAAGCGTCGTGAGCAGATTACCCAGGCCCTCGATCGACAGCGCCCCGCGGTCGTGCTGGGCGGCGCGCGACGCGACGGGGTTGCCCGACTGCGTGATCTCCGGTTCCACCGGCTCCTGCAGTGACCGAGCCACCTGCCCCAGCGTGACCTCACCGAGTGCGATGGTGACGTAGAGCTCGTCGACCGACTTCAGGCGGAAGTGCGTGGCCAGCTTGGCCAGATCGACGTCGTCGAGCGCCAGCCGGCGCAGCTCCTTCTCGAGGGTGATCTTGCCCGTCACGATGTTGGCGTCGTGCGCCTCGCGCCGGAACCAGCCGCGCACCTTTTCCTTCGCGCGCGAGGTATGCAGATAACCATGATGGGCCGAGAGCCAGTCACGGCTCGGCTCCGACACCTTGGTGGTGAGGATCTCGATGCGGTCGCCGCTGCGCGGCTGCGTGGTCAGCGGCACGATGCGGCCGTTGAGCTTCGCGCCACGGCAGCGATGACCGACCTCGGTATGGATGTGGTAAGCGAAATCGAGCACGGTCGCACCGCGCGGCATGTCGATGACCTCGCCCTTGGGCGACAGCACATACACGCGGTCTTCCATCAGCTCGGTTTCGAAGCCCGCGGCGAGTTCGGCCTCGTCTTCACCGCGCGGTTCGAGCAGCTTGCGCATCCAGGCGATCTTCGCCTCGAATTCCGCATCGGCACCGCCGCCTTCCTTGTAACGCCAGTGCGCGGCCACGCCGAGTTCGTTAGCGCGGTGCATCTCGTGCGTACGGATCTGCACTTCCAGCGTCTTACCCTGCGGGCCCAGCACGGCGGTATGCAGCGACCGGTAACCGTTGCCCTTGGGTCGCGCGACGTAGTCGTCGAACTCGCCCGGCAGATGCGGCCACAGACTGTGCACGAGACCCAGCGCCGCGTAACAGTCGGCCACGCTGTCGACGAGGATGCGCACCGCGCGGATGTCGTAGAGGTCGGAGAACTCCAGCCCCTTCTTCTTCATCTTTTTCCAGATGGAGAAAATGTGCTTCGGACGCCCGGCGAGATCGGCATGCACGCCGGCACCGTCGAGCGTCTCGCGCAGCGTCGTCAGACTCGCGGCGATAAACGTCTCGCGATCGGTGCGGCGCTCGTCGAGCAGACGCGCGATACGGCGGTAGGTGTCCGGCTCCAGGTAACGGAAGGCGAGATCCTCCAGCTCCCATTTCAGCTGCCAGATACCGAGGCGATTGGCGAGCGGCGCATGGATGTCGGACGTGAGCTGGGCCAGTTCACGACGTTCGTGATCCGGCAAGGCCATGGCGGTGCGCATCGCGGCGAGCTGGCGTGCGAGCAGGACGAACACGACGCGGAGATCGCGGATGATCGCCAGCAACAGGCGACGCAGGCCTTCCGCGCCGCTCGCCGGACCGCGCTGCGCATGCAGTGCCCAGACCTTTTCCGCTTCGCCCTGCCCTTCGACCAGGCGGCGCAGTGTGAGCGCCCATGTCTTCGCCGCCTCGTCGGCCGCGCCGGGCAGCCCGTTGACCAGCGAAAACCACAGTGCCGAGGCGCAGGTTTCGTCATCGCAGCCGAGCAGGCGCAACAGCTCGATGACGGTCTCGCCTTCGGCCCGCGCCGCCACGGGCAGCACGGCACAGGCCTCGCGGGCACGCTCGGTCAGCGGCATCGCGTTGCCTTTCGCCTCCGGGGAGCGCGTCTCGCTCATGGCTTCATCCTCGCGGGTTTTCATCGTGACGCCGCCTGCGCGGTTTCCAGTGCCTTCGCCAGCCGTTTGGCTGAAACCGGCTCGGCCGTTTTCAGCTCCTGGGCAAACAGGGACACGCGCCATTCTTCGAGCAACCAGCGTAGCTCGCTCCAGTCCGTCGCATCCAGCGCGGTGCCGCCACCCTGCAGCAGTGCGCGCCAGTACGGCAGCACCTGCAGCATACGCGACTGGTCGCGCGCGGGATCCTGGCGGAGACGCTCGCCACGCAGACGCATGGCTTTCAGGTAACGCGGGATATGCGCGAGCCGGGTGGTCGGCAGTTCCCGCAGAAACCCCGGCTGCAACAAGGCCGCGAGTTGCTCGCGCAGGTCGTCGTAACTGGCTCTGGCGAAGCCCATCAGTGGCGGCTCCATCCACGGCTTGAGTTCGGCCTGTGCCTCGATAATCGGTTCGGCGAGCTTCTGCCGCGCCATCGCGGCGCCGAACAGCTTCTGGGCGAATTCCGTGCGCAAGGCTTCGAAGGCACCCTGGGTGCGCATGTCGAGCCGGCGACCGTCGAGCAGGTCGCTGAAGCCACCCTCCACGAGGTCCTCGCGCAGATCGTCGACACTGCCCATCGGCGCGTATTTGAGCGAAAGCGGATTGGCGATCGGCAACTGCCGTTTCGCGCGCTTGAATTCAGGGCCGAGCGCTTCACGCAGCAGCCGCTCCACACCGCCCGCATGTGCTTCGGCGGCCTCGTCGGCGCGCTCGAAGACACGCAACGCCACCGCTTCGCCGAGGTCGACCAGCGCGGGGTAGGCCTTCAGGCCGGCTTCGGACGTCACTTCCGCCGGGATCGATTCGAAGTCCCACGTGACGATGTCCTCGCGCGTGAGTTCGATGTCGGTCTTGCGCGAGAACGCTTCGCGCGCCTTGCCTTCCCACTGGGCACGAATCGCCGCAAGGTCACGGCCTTCGGCCACGGTGCGACCGTTTTCGTCGTGCACGCGGTAGCGCATCAGCAGGTGCGGTGGAAGCTCCGCATCGGCAAACGCCGCGGCGTCCACGTCGACACCCGTGGTTTTCTTCAGAAAACGGGCCAGCGCCAGCGGCAGGGATTCGTCGCGCGGCGATTCGGCTTCGGCGAACGCGCGTGCGAAGTCCGGCGCGGGCACGAAATTGCGCCGCAGCGCCTTCGGCAATGCACGGATCAGCTCGGCCACCTTGTCGGCGAGCAGGCCAGCGACCAGCCACTCGCCACGCGCCGTCGGCAACGCATTGAGGAAAGCCAGCGGCACATTCACGGTGACGCCATCGGCGTGATCGCCGGGGACGAAGCGGTATTCGAGCCGGTAGCGGTGCTGACCGATATCGAGGGAGGCGGGGAACGCCTTCGGATCGAGCCCGCTGCCGGTATCCATCACATCGGCGAGCGTCCAGCGCAAGGCGGCCTGTTCACCGGGCGATGCCTTCCGGTACCACGCGTCGAGCGCGCGTACGTCGGCGATCTCCTCAGGCAGCTTGCCGTGGAAGAAGGCGACCAGGTCGTCGTCGGAACGCAACAGCCCGGCGCGGCGCTGCTTGGCTTCGATGTCATGCGCCTGCTCGAGCACGCGCGCATTGGCTCGGACGAAGTCGGCGCGACTGTCGATATCCGCGCGCACCAGCGCCTCGCGCAGAAAGATCTCGTGCGCCAGCCTGGGATCCTGCCGGTGGAAGGTCACCGGACGACGCTCGACCAGCACCAGGCCGAACAGCGTGACCTGTTCGTACGCCACGACGGTCCCGCGCTTGCGCGACCAGTGGGCGTCGCGCGCCGTCGCGCGGACGAGGTGACTGGCCTGTGTTTCGATCCACGCCGGATCGACCCGCGCATTCATCATCGCCCAGATCCGCCCACCGATATCCAGGATCTGCGCGGCGAGGATCCATGCCGGCGGCGACTTGGCAAGCGCGGAACCGGGGAAGACCTGGAAGCGGCGCTCGCGCGTCCCGCGGAAGATGCCCTTCTCGTCCTTGTGGCCGACCTGGGTCGGCAGGCCCGCGAGGAGGCTGCGGTGCACGGCTTCGAAGAGCGCGTCCGCGTTGCCCTCACCCTGGTGGGAGCCAACCCTGTTGGCGATCTCCCCGCTTTGGTGGGAGCTGACCCTGTTGGCGACCGCACGGTTGCGGCGGCGCTTATCGCCAGCAGGGCTGGCTCCTGCCACAGCCGGCTTGCCCTGCACTGCCTTGTCCTCGGACTTATCCCGGTCCGACCAGCCGAGGTCGCGCGTCACCAGCACGAGCTGCCGGTGCAGCTCGCGCCACTCGCGCATGCGCATGAAGCTCAGGAAGTGACGCGAGCACCAGTCGCGCAGCTTCGACGAGGTGAGTTCCTCGGCGGCGGACAGATAGCCGCGCCACAGATTCAGCACGCCGACGAAGTCGGATTTCGGATCGGCAAACTGTGCATGAGCCGCATCGGCCTGGCCGCGCGCTTCCGGCGGACGCTCGCGTGGGTCCTGGATGCTGAGGAACGCGACGATCGTGGTCAGTTCGGCCAGCGAACCAAGCCGACGCGCTTCCACCAGCATGCGCGCCAGCTGCACATCGATCGGCAGACGCGCGACGGTACGCCCGGTCGCCGTAAGACGGCGGTCGTCGTCGATCGCACCGATCTCGGCGAGGCGGCGGTAGCCATCGGCCACGATGCGGGGATCCGGCGCTTCGAGGAACGGAAAGTCCTCCACCTCGCCCAGATCCAGCGCCAGCATGCGCAGGATCACGTTGGCGAGCGAGGATCGGAGCAGTTCCGGGTCCGTGAACTCCGGACGGAGATTGAAGTCGGCTTCTTCGTAAAGCCGATAGCAGATGCCCGGTCCCACGCGTCCGCAGCGGCCCTTGCGCTGGTTGGCGGCGGCCTGCGAAATGGGCTCGATATGCAGCCGCTCCAGCTGCCCCCGCTGACTGTAGCGTTTGACCCGCGCCGTACCGGGATCCACGACGTACCTGATGCGCGGCACGGTCAACGAGGTTTCGGCCACGTTGGTCGCCAGCACGATGCGCCGCTTCGGCCCGGGACGGAACACGCGATCCTGCTCGCTGGCGGAGAGTCGCGCGTAGAGCGCCACCACCTCGGTCTCACGGTACTGCTTGCGCGACAACAACAGATGGGTGTCTCGAATTTCGCGCTCGCCGGGCAGGAATACCAGCACGTCACCACGCGGATCCTCACGCGTGATGTCGTCCATCGCGTCCGCGATCTGCTGCGCGACATTGCCTTCGCCGCGCTCGCCGGGCGGCCGGTAGCGAACCTCGACCGGGTAGGTACGCCCCTCGACCTCAACCACCGGCGCATTGCCGAAATGGGTGGCGAAGCGCTCGGTGTCGATCGTCGCCGAGGTCACGATGATCTTCAGGTCCGGCCGGCGCTCGGCCAGCCGCCGGAGGTAGCCCAACAGAAAGTCGATGTTGAGGCTGCGCTCGTGCGCCTCGTCGATGATGATCGTGTCGTAGGCGGACAGCCAGGGATCCGACTGGGTCTCGGCCAGGAGGATGCCGTCGGTCATGAACTTGACCAGCGCCTGATCGGACACCTTCTCGGTGAAGCGCACCTGGAAGCCGACCTTGTCGCCTAGCGGCGTGCCCAGCTCCTCGGCCACGCGCGTGGCGACCGAACGTGCGGCAAGACGCCGCGGCTGCGTGCAACCGATCAGCCCCGCCTCGCCGCGCCCGGCCGCAAGGCACAGCTTCGGCAACTGCGTGGTCTTGCCCGAGCCGGTCTCACCGGCCAGCACGACGACCTGATTTTCGCGAATCAGCTTGATGATGTCTTCCGCGCGCGCCGCGATGGGCAGCGAGGCATCCACCGTGATCGCCGGCTTGGACGCGGCTCGCGCCGCGCGCCGCGCGCGCGACACCTCGATATCGGCGGCGAGGGCGTCCACGCGGGACGGATCCGGCTTGCGCTGGAGACCGCGCCAGCGCCCGAGCAGGCGACCGAAATCGCGGCTGGCCACGTGATTGAGCGCATCGCGCATCGCGCGCAGGCGCGGATCGGGCGACGGGGAACGGGCGGGAGGTGTGGTTGTACTCATGGGGACGCCAATAATAGCGTGCGCCTATGGACGGCATCGGAACGTTTCATTTCACCTCGTCCGGTCCGAACGTTAAGATTTCAATCCAAAGCAAGATCATTCCAAGGAGAGTCGTAAGATGGCCATCGATATCGGTATTGCCAAGAAAGACCGTGAAGCGGTCGCGAAGCACCTGTCCAAGCTGCTGGCGGACACGTATTCGCTGTATCTGAAGACCCACAACTTCCATTGGAACGTGACCGGGCCGCAGTTCAACAGCCTCCACGCCATGTTCGAGGTGCAGTACAACGCCCTGTGGCTGGCCGCCGACGAGGTCGCCGAGCGGATCCGCATCCTCGACGTGTTCGCCCCGGGCTCCTACAGCCAGTTCGGCAAGCTCACCTCGATCAAGGAAGAATCGGGCGTGCCCGAATGGAAGGACATGGTGGCCCAGCTGGTCGAAGGCCACGAGATCGCCGCCGCCACCTCGCGTGACACGATCAAGGCTGCCGAGGCCGCAGGTGACGAAGGTACGGCAGACATGGTCACCGGGCGCCTCAAGGAACACGAGAAGACCGCCTGGATGCTGCGCTCCCTCCTGAAATAAGCGGCAGCCCCTGTAGGAGCGCGCCATGCGCGCGATGGATTTCCCGCATCCCCGCCCTGTTGGCTTTTCGCGCGCGGGGCGCGCTCCTACCCGGTTGCGGCCCCCGGTTTCGGCTTTTTCTCTGAGGCCAGCCTGACCGGCTTTGCTGCAATGCGTTGAGCCGGTCCCTCGCGTTGGTTAAGCTCCCCCGGTTACCTTCTGACTCCATTTGGGGGCCGACCGGTCCGGGGATTGTTTTGAGCTCAGCCACCAAGACCGAACGAAGCCATCCGATTCTCGCCGCGCTGATCCTCGCGATCCTCGTCGCGGGCCTTAACTTCGGCCTCTGGCTGGTAGCCAATCTGCCCAACGGGCCGACCGACTGGCACGGCCCGATCCCGGGCTTCGCGTTCACCGCCTACCAGCGCTACCAAAACCCGATGAAGGGCGACTTCGCCACGGATCCGGAGATCGACAGCGATCTGAGGCTGGTCCGGAAGTATTCGCCCCGCATCCGCACCTACTCGATGCTGGAGAACCCGCAGACGGTTCGCCTGGCCGCGAAGGAAGGTCTGGACGTCATGGCGGGTGCCAACATCGACACGCGCCTCGAAAACAACGAGCGCGAGATCGAAGCGCTGATCGCCCAGGCCAACCGCTATCCCAAGACGATCACCCGGGTCATCGTGGGCAACGAGTCGCTGTTCCGCGGCGACATGAAGCCCGAGCAGATCATGGCGTACCTCGACCGGGTCCGTGCCGCGGTGCACCAACCGGTTTCCGTGGCCGAGCCGTTCCACGTCTGGATCCAGAACCCGGAGCTGGCCAACCACGTCGACTTCATCACGGTCCACCTCTTCCCCTACTGGAACGGCATCGAGACCCGTGCCGGCGTCGCCGACTCCATCGGCACCCGCAACGAGGACGGCAGCAACAACACCGACGGCAGCTACCAGGCCCTGCAGAAGACCTTCCCCGGCAAGCACATCGTCATCGGCGAGATCGGCTGGCCGTCCAACGGCGATCGCAACAAGTACGCTTACCCCAGCGTCTCCAACGAGGCGATCTTCCTCCGGGAATTCTTCAACGTGGCCAAGCGCAAGGGCATCGACGACTACTACGTCCTCGAAGCCATCGATCAGCCGTGGAAGGAAAACCTGGGCGAAGGCCGCACCGGCGCCTACTGGGGCATGTTCAACGCCGACCGCCAGCTGAAGTTCCCCTTCACCGGCCCGGTCACCGAGGACGTGGGCTGGCCCTGGAAGGCGCTCGCCGCTTCGGTCATCGCGTTCTTCCCGATGCTGTGGTTCGGCCTGCGCTTCAGCCGCTTCAAGCTGATGGGGCGCCTGTTCTTCATGGCGCTGATCCAGCTGGCCTGCGGCCTGATCGTCTGGTCGGCGACCCTGCCCTTCAATTTCTACCTCAGCCCGTTCGACTGGGCGATGCTGATCCTGCTGTTCCCCGCGCAGATCGCCATCCTCGGCATCCTGCTGATCAACGGCTTCGAGTTCACCGAGGTCCTCTGGGCCCGCAGCTGGATCCGCCATGCGGGCATGCTGCCCAAGGACCCGGTCGAGCGTCAGCCCTTCGTTTCCATCCACCTGGCCTGCCACAACGAGCCGCCGGAGATGGTCCAGATGACGCTGGACTCGCTGGCCGCGCTGGACTACGAGAACTACGAAGTCCTGGTGCTGGACAACAACACCAAGGACCCGGCGGTCTGGGAGCCGGTCAAGGCGTACTGCGAGCAGCTGGGCCCGAAGTTCCGCTTCTTCCACCTCGAACCGTGGCCCGGCTACAAGGCCGGCGCGCTGAACTTCGGCCTGACCGCGACCGACGAGCGCGCCGATGTGGTGGCCGTCATCGACGCCGATTACGTGGTGCGTGAAGACTGGCTTGCCTCCCTCACGGGTTACTTCCACGATTCGAAGGTCGCCGTGGTGCAGTGCCCGCAGGCCCACCGCGACTTCGAGAAGAACCGCTTCCGTCGCATGACCGCCTGGGAATTCGACGGCTTCTTCCGCATCGGCATGCACCACCGCAACGAGCGCAACGCGATCATCCAGCATGGCACCATGACCATGGTCCGTCGCTCGGCGCTGGAAGGCACCGGTGGCTGGTCCGAATGGACCATCTGCGAAGACGCCGAACTCGGCCTGCGCCTGATGCATTCGGGTTACGAGCTGGTCTACGTCGACGAGCTGATGGGCAAGGGCCTCACCCCGGCGGACTTCAAGGCGTACAAGAGCCAGCGCTACCGCTGGGCGTTTGGCGCCATGCAGATCCTCAAGGGCCGCTGGAACTGGATGACCCGCAAGGGTCCGCTCTCCGCCGGTCAGCGTTTCCACTTCCTCACCGGCTGGTTCAGCTGGTTCGCCGACGCGCTGCATTTCATCTTCACGATGATGGGCCTGCTCTGGACCGCGGGCATGATCTACGCGCCGGAGTACTTCAACCTGCCAATGCAGCTGTTCATGATCCCCGTGATCGGCTTCTTCTTCGCCAAGGCCATCTTCGGTGTGGTGCTGTACCGGGCACGTGTCCCGTGCGGCTGGTACGACACCATCATGGCATCGGTGGCCAGCATGGGCTTGTCGCACGCCATCGCGCGCGGCATCCTGCATGGCCTGACGCGCGAGAAGACGGCATTCGTGGTGACGGCCAAGAGCCGGCGCATGGGTGGCAGCAGCTTCGCCGCCTTCGCACCGGTGCGCGAAGAAGGCCTCATGGCCATCGCCCTGCTCTGCGCCGTGATCGGCATGGCCATGCATTACGGCACCGCCTATACGGAGAGCGAGCTGTGGATGTTCATCCTGGCCGCGCAGTCGATTCCGTACGTGTCCGCTCTGGTCGGCGCGTGGATCGCGCATACCTCGGGTGACGAGGCCGGTTGATTCAGCCTCGTTCACGTTTGTGTATCGACCTTACACGCCCGTCGCGGTAAGTTACGCCAAGACCTGACGTCAGGGGACGCTGGATGCGACCCCGCCTGGCTGCCGTCCTCGCGACGGCGTTTGTGAATCACGATCGGAACAGGACGCTCATGCGCCTTACCAGACGCCATGGACTGCTGCTTCTGCCGTGGTTCCTCCTGCCCACGCTCGCGCATGCCGGCATCGTCCTCCGTGTCGACGGTGTCGACGAGAACCTGAAGAACGCCGTGGTCGCCGGCGTCGACCTTTCCCAGTACGCCAAACGCGACGTCACCGCCGCTCAGGTTCGCCGCCTTTACGAGAAGGCGCCCGACCAGGTGCAGACCGCGCTTCGCCCCTACGGCTACTACGAGGCGACGGCGACGGGCGACCTCAACCAGGTCGGCAACGACTGGCAGGTGACGCTGCATGTGGTCCCCGGTACGCCGGTGAAGATCACGAAGGTGAATGTCACGGTCGATGACGACGCGAAGAAGGTGCCGACGATCCGTCGCGCCGTCCGCGGTGTCGAAAACCTCAAAGACCAGCCCATGAACGACGGCGCCTACGACGGCGCGCGCGACGCGGTCAGCGGCGCGCTGACCGCCACGGGTTACCTGGACGCCAGGCTCGTCACGCACAGCGTGGAAGTGAACCGGGCCGAGCACAGCGCCACGGTTAACCTGAAGTGGGAAGCCGGCCAGCGTTACCGGTACGGCCACGTCGTCTTCAAGAACTCGCAGTTCCGCGACGGTTTCCTCGATCGCTACGTGCCCTTCAAGAGCGGCGACTACTTCTCGCAGAGCCAGCTGCTGGAACTGCAGCAGGCGTTGAACGGCGCCGACTATTTCGCCGTCGTCAACGTCATCCCCGATACGGACAACGCGAAGGAAGGCACGATCGACATCGACGTCGAACTGGCGCCGGCCAAGCGGACCATCTACACCGGCGGTCCGTTCTTCGGCACGGATACGGGCCCGGGCCTGCGCGGCGGTATCGAGAAGCGCTGGATCAACGATCGCGGTCACAAGTGGAAGAATGAGCTGGTCGTCGCCACGCGCCTGAAGACGATCTCCACGCTGTACCAGATCCCGATGCCCGGCCCCAACCAGCGCAGCTTCAACTTCGGCGCGAATTACCGCGACGCCAACACCGTGACCTCGCAGTCGCGCACGTTGCAGCTGGTCGCCAATGAAACCCGTTTATGGCACGGCTGGACGCGCACGCTCGGCGTCAGCGCATTGTCCGGCACCTTCACCGTCGGCAAGCGTGGCGATGAAGCCGACAGCGCCGCGGGCCTCGAACACGGTCGCAGCACCCTGCTCTACCCCGAGGTGACGCTGAGCAGGAAGAAGGGCGACAACCCGACCTTCGTGCGCAGCGGCTGGTCGATCACCGTCACCGGACGCAGCACCGTGGGCGGTCTGCTCTCCGACGCCAGCTTCTCGCAGGTGATCGGCGACGTGAAATGGATTCAGTCGTTCTGGGGCCGCAACCGCCTGATCCTGCGCGGCACCGCCGGCAAGATCTGGACCGACAACTTCAGCGACCTGCCGCCGCAGCTGCGCTTCTTCGCCGGTGGCGATCGCTCCGTGCGCGGTTACGACTTCGAGAGCATCGGTCCGCGAAACAGCTACGGTCGCGTGATCGGTGGCGAAGGCCTGCTGGTCGGCAGTACCGAGGTCGAGCACTACTTCACCCGCAACTGGGGCATGGCCGCCTTCGTCGACGCCGGCAACGCGTTCACGGGCACCGATTACAGCCCGCGCATCGGCGCCGGCCTGGGCGTCCGCTGGCTGTCACCGGTCGGCATGATCCGCGCGGATATCGGCGTGCCGGTCGGCGACAAGAACGAACACGGCATCCACCTTCACGTCGTCATCGGGCCCGACCTGTGAGCAGCACCGGCATGAAATGGTTTCTCCGTATCGGTATCGCGCTCGGTGCGCTGTTGCTCGTCGTCGTGCTGGCCGTGTGGTGGCTGGTCGGCACGGCATCCGGCCTGCGCTTTGCGCTGGCCCGTGCACAGGGTTTCACCGACAATGCCCTGACCGTCGACAAAGCCGAAGGTCGTCTCGCCGGCCCGCTCGATCTCGCTGGCGTCCGCTACCGCGACGGCAAGGGCATGGACGTGCGCGTCGCGTCGGCGCACCTCGACTTCTCGTTCGGCGCACTGCTGCGCAAGACGGCGCACGTGTACACGCTCACCGCCGACGGGATCGACGTGGCGCTAGGCCCCAGCGAGCCCGACACGCAGCCGTCCGAGCCGTTCTCGCTCAAGCCGCCGCTGGACATCGTGCTGGACAAGGTCAAGGTCGGGCACGTCCGCGTGACCCGGCAGGGCCAGCCGTTGTTCGAATCCAACTCGCTGGATCTCGCTGGCTCCTGGACCGCGAAAGGCATTGCACTGAAGACGCTCGCGCTGCGCGCGCCCGATGGTCAGGCCGACCTCGGTGGCACGCTGGCGGTGGGCAAGAACTATCAGGGTGACGGCAAGGCCAGCTTCCGCTGGAAAGTCGGCGATATCGATTACGCGGGCAATGTCGAAGCGCATAGCGACGGCGACAAGGCCCACACCATCGTCAAGCTCACGCTCCCGCTCGTCGCGCAGGTCGATGCGAATCTGACGCAGAGCGGCGACTTCCCGTGGACGGCGTCCATCGACGCGCCCCGCTTCGATCCCAAGCCGCTGATCGGCGACAGCAGCCTGACCTCGCTCGGCCTGGCCGTGAAAGGCAGCGGCGACCGCTACGGCGCCAACCTCACCGGCGATCTCGACCTCAACGATTGCCGGGTGCACCTCGCGCCGCTGAAGGCCACGTTCGACCACGAGTACAAGCGCCTGACGCTGGACGAGCTCACGGTCGGCTCGCCGCAGGTCAAGGGGACGCTCACGGCAAAGGGCACCGTGGAGATTGCCGCCACGCCGTTGTCGGCGGATCTCGCGCTCAACTGGAAGGACGTGCTGGTCCCGGCCAGCGTCGCCGGCCAGGATCTCGCCAGCACCGGCCAGCTCGGCTTCAAGGGCAGCGCCGAGGCGTACCACGCCGCGGGCGATATCGACATCGGCCCGCCCGGTCACGTCGGCAAGTTCACGCTCGATGTCGATGGCAAGCCCGACCTCATCACGATGCACACCGTGCAGCTCAGGCAGGCCAACGGCAGCCTCGGCGCCAGCGGCACGCTGACGCTGCAGCCCGCGCTCGCGTGGAAACTCGACGTCAAGGGCGACCGCTTCGATCCCGGCCAGTTGCTTGCCGAATGGCCGGGTGCGCTGAATATCGACATGTCGACCGAAGGTCGTCTGGTCGACAACCAGCCGCTGGGCACGCTCACGCTGCGCAAGCTCGACGGCACCCTGCGCCAGCGTCCGCTGCGCGGCAACGGCGAGCTCACGCTGAAACCCAACGAAGTCGTCAACGGCACGCTCGACGTTGCCTCCGGCGGCAGCACGATTCGTCTGGATGCCAGGGGCGACACGTCGAACGACGCGACGCTGAAGCTCGCCATCGCCTCGCTCGGGGACTGGCTGCCTGACGCGGGTGGACGCGTGCAGGGTGACATTTCGGCGAAGGGCAATGTGCCGAAGCTTGCGGTGAAAGCGAACGTGCGCGGCAGCGCCATCGTCTACGCGGGGCAGAAGATCGACGCGCTAACCGTCGATGCCGATGTGCCCGACGTGAGCGCGCCGGGCGGCAAGCTCGCCGTTGTCGGTACCGGCGTCAATGCGGGTGGATTGCTGTTCGAGCGCCTTGCCGTCAACGCCAACGGCACGCAAGAGAAGCACCAGCTCAGCATCGACGCGAAGGGTCGCCCGCTCACCGCCGACCTGCAGCTGTCGGGCGGCCTGCGCGACGGTGCCTGGAACGGCACGCTGTCCACGCTCAATATCGACTACCAGAATCTGCCGCGCTGGCGCCTGCAGAACGCGAGCCAGCTCGCGTACAAGGACGGCGCGATGAGCATGAGCGACCTGTGCTTCACGGCCGGCGATCCCCTGCTCTGCGTGGCCGCCAGACAGGATAAGGGTGGCAACCTCGACGCCAGCTACCGCCTACGTCAGGTGCCGCTCGCCTTGCTCATGACCGCGGCCGAGGCGTCGGATAGCCCGATGCGTGCCGACGGCATCATCGAAGGTGACGGCAGCATTCGTCGCACCGCCGCCGGCGCCCTGTCAGGTCAGGCGAATGTTCACTCCGCGCACGGCACTGTCGCTTATGCCGACCACGCCGACCAGCCTCTGCTGGTATACGACAACCTGACGGCCAATGCGCAGCTTGCGCCCGATAATCAGCGTTTGACGCTCAGCGCCAACCTCAATGACGGCGGTACGCTGGCCGGCAACGTATCGCTCACCGGCGCGCAGCAGGCGCTCGGCGGCAACGTTGCGCTGCATCTGAAGAACCTTGGCCTCATCGAGCTGTTCACGACGGAACTCGCCGAAGTGAAGGGCGGCCTCGATGCGAACTTCAACCTCGGCGGCACCGTTGCCAATCCTGCCGTCACCGGCCAGGCCGTGGTCGATAGCTTCGCGGCGGAAGTACCGAGCGCCGGCCTCAAGCTGAAGGACGGCCGCTTCAGCGTAAACACCACCGATGCGAAGAACTTCGCTGTCGACGGTACGGTGCGCTCCGGCGACGGCACGCTCGGCATCAAAGGCACCGCGCTGATCGGTACCGGCGCGACAATGCGCATCGGCGTGGAAGGCTCCAAATTCACCGCCGTCGACATCCCCGCGGCGAAGGCGATCATTTCGCCCAACCTGACGATCGTGCAGGATGCGAAGGGCATGAACGTCACCGGCAAGGTCGGTATCGATCTGGCGGACGTCAACGTCGAGCGACTGCCCGGTTCCGGCGCGACCAAGGCGTCGGCCGACGTCGTGGTCGTCGATGACAAACAGCAGGAGGCCGCCGCTGAAGCGACGCCGATCAGCGCGGATATCCGCGTCGATCTGGGGCAGAAGGTTCACCTGGTCGGTTTCGGCATCGATGGTCGTATCACCGGTCAGCTCGATGTACGTGAGCGTCCCGGTCGTGCGACGACGGGTCAGGGCCAGATCGGCGTCGACGGTACCTATAAGGCCTACGGTCAGGACCTGAGGATCGAACAGGGTCAGCTGTTGTTCGCCAGCACGCCCATCGACAATCCCGGCCTCAATATCCGCGCGGCGCGTACGCTCAACCCGAACGCCACGATCGACGACGGGCAGAAGGTCGGCCTGTACGTCTCCGGCACCGCGCAGCGTCCCATCCTTACCGTGTTCTCGAATCCCGTGATGGAACAGTCCGACGCTCTCTCCTACCTCGTCACCGGCAAGCCGCTGTCGCAGGTGAAAGGTGGCGAAGGGAACATGGTGGGTGCCGCCGCACAGGCGCTGGGCTCGGCCGCTGGCGACCTGCTGGCGAAGAGTGTCGGCTCGAAGATCGGCGTCGACGACATCGGCGTATCGAACAACGATGCGCTGGGTGGCACCTCGGCATTCACCGTGGGCAAGTACCTCTCACCCCGGCTCTACCTCAGCTACGGCGTGGGCCTGTTCGACCCGGGTCAGGTCATCACCCTGCGCTACCTCTTCAGCCACAAGTGGAACTTCGAAGCGCAGAACGCGACAGACTTCAGCCGCGCCAGCCTCAACTACCGCCTCGAACGCTGACCGATGGTGCCGCGTCCCCCAGGCCGCGGCACCCAAAGGTAGGAGCCAGCCTGCTGGCGAACCCTCAACGCCGCTAAAGCCGACGAGGCGATGCCTCACACGTGGTTCCCACCCCCATCACGATCCACATGATTCCCTCGTCCCGATAGATACAGATATCGGAGACGAGTCATGACATCCCGCAAAGCCGAAGAGATCCAGCACGAAGGCGCTTCCGGTGGCTGGGGCTCCGTCTCCGGTATGGCCAAGGTGCTCCTGCGAGAAAAGCCAACGCCGGCCTCCCTCGACACCCTGCTTCACCAGAACAAACCCCACGGCTTCATGTGTACATCGTGCGCCTGGGGCAAGCCAAAACATCCGCACAAATTCGAATTCTGCGAGAACGGCGCCAAGTCGACCCTGTGGGAGCTGACATCGGATCGCTGCACGCCCGACTTCTTCGCCGCACATACGGTTACGGAGTTGCTCGACTGGCAGGACTACGACCTCGAGATGCAGGGTCGCCTGACCGAGCCCATGCGCTACGACGCCGCGACGGATAAATACCTCGCCTGCACCTGGGACGAAGCTTTCGCAGGCATCGGAGCGACACTCAGGACGCTGGACCCGAAGTCCGTTATTTTCTACGCCTCCGGCAAGTCCGCACTCGAACAGTCCTACCTCTACGGACTTACCGCGCGCTTCTACGGCAACAACAACCTGCCCGACAGCTCGAACATGTGTCACGAAACGACCTCGGTCGGCCTGAAGCAGGTCATCGGGTCGCCGGTCGGGACCTGCGTACTCGAAGACTTCGAGACGTGCGACGTGATCCTCTACTTCGGCCAGAACCCGGGCACCAACAGTCCGCGCTTTCTCCATCCGCTGCAGGAAGCCGTTAAGCGGGGCTGCAAGATCCTCACGTTCAATCCCGTACGCGAACAAGGCTTGGTTCGCTTCATCAATCCGCAGAACCCGATGCAGATGCTGAGCGGCCACGCCACCGAACTTTCGCACATGTATCTGCAGGTGCGCCCGGGCGGCGACATCGCGGCAATGATGGGCATGTGCAAGCATGCGTTCGCCCTCGATGCGGCCCGTCGCGAAGGTGGCGAAGACGGTGTTTTCGACCGTGACTTCATCGCCCAGCACACCAGCGAGTTCGACGACTTCGCCACGAAGGTACATGCGACCGCGTGGCACGATATCGAACGCGAATCCGGTCTTACGCGTGCGGACCTCGAAGCCGCCGCGGACGTCTACGCCACCGCGAAGAACGTCATTGCCGTCTACGGCATGGGACTGACGCAGCATGTCCACGGAACTCAGTCCATCGGCATGCTGGTGAACATGCTGCTGCTTGGCGGTCATATCGGCCGCGACGGGGCGGGCGCATGCCCGGTGCGTGGTCATTCCAACGTTCAGGGCCAGCGTACGGTCGGCATCTCGGAGAAGCCGGAGCTGGTACCGCTCGATGTACTCGCCAGGCAGTTCGACTTCGAGCCGCCGCGCGACAAGGGCATGGGTACGGTGGAAACCTGCGAAGGCATTCTCGCCGGCACGGTGAAAGGATTCATCAGCCTTGGAGGCAATTTCGTCCGAGCCATCCCCGACCAGGAGATCGTGGAGGCCGCGTGGTCCGCGCAGGCGATCACGGTCTATATCGCGACCAAGCTCAATCGCAGCCATCTCGTGCATGGCAAGGCCTCCTATCTCCTGCCCTGCCTCGCGCGTTCCGAGGACGACGTGCAGGCGTCGGGAAGCCAGTCCGTATCGATGGAGGACAGCTTCAGCCACATCCATGGCTCGATCGGCAAGCGGAAACCGGCCAGTGAGCACCTGCGATCCGAGGTAGCCATCGTCGCCGGCATCGCCAAGGCGACGCTGCCTCCCAACCCGACATGGCGCTGGGATGAGTGGACCGCTGACTACGGCAAGATCCGCGATCTGATCGAAGCGACATACCCGGACCAGTTCAAGGATTACAACGCGCGCATGTTCGACGCCGGCGGCTTCTATCGCGGGAATCCGGCGCGTGAACGTGACTGGAAAACAGAGACCGGCAAGGCAAGGTTCACCACGCCGACCGTTCTCTCGGCCGTCGGCGTCGGTGACGCGCCTGGCCGGTACCACCTGATCACGATGCGGTCCAACGATCAGTTCAACACGACGATCTACGGACATAGTGACCGGTTGCGTGGGCTCGAGGGCTCGCGATCCGTGTTGCTGATGAACCCGCAGGATATCGAGCGCGATGGGCTCCACGTGGGCGACGTGGTGTCGCTGGTTGGCGATGCTGGCGATGGCGCCGAACGGTTGGTGGGAGGCCTCACCGTTACGGCGTTCAATCTGCCTTCGGGCTGCGTCGGCGGATACTACCCGGAAATGAACCCGCTTATGCCCTTGTGGTACCACGACGTGGATTCGAAGACGCCCGCGGCCAAGGGTGTGCCGGTGCGAATCTCCGCCGGAAAAGAACCCACATGATCGGAGGACGTGATCGCATTCAATAGCTGTCATGTCGGGAAAAATGTGACGCCGGTCTCGCCCCGAATTCCGCAGATGCAGCATTGTGCCCATTCACAATCAGCTGCCAGGGAAAGGTATGAAGACCGTCTTCGGGATTCTGTGTCTGTTTGTCATGACGATGGCCTCCGCTCAAGCCGAGGAAATATGGTTTGCGCTGGATCCTGGCTACCCTATGCCACCGGATCTCGTGCACTATTCGAGTGCTGAAGACGCGTGCCGTGCGGGTTACGCGAAAGACGTCGACTACCTGTCGCAGTTCGACAACGATTACATGCTGGCGTATCGGCCGCCCGTTTGGAATCCGCTCACATTGCCGTACGTGACGTACGATTGCGTCGAAAGCTGGACCGGCACCATCGATGGCTCCTCATGGTCGGTCTCTGACTTTCGCCATATCATTAGTGTCCAGGGTGAGATGTGCCGACCCGGGCTAGTGTTCGATCCCTATGCGGGGAAGTGCGGACCGCTCAGCGATTACGCGCAGCGTAGACAGAACGGCGATCCCAATAACGATCCGGGCAACCATCCAGACAACTGTGCCGGTAACCCGATCAATATCGCCATTGGCAACAAGTTCGAGCGGCAGATCGATTTCGCGGATGCCGACGGCGAGCTTCGTTTCGAACGTTTCTACAATGGCGCAGAAGGCCGCTGGCGGCACAGTTACGGCGCGTCTCTCATTGTCACGAACGGCTCGGCCATCCTGACCTTCGAGGACGGTCGCGCGTCGATCTTTACCGTGACGGCGAACGTTGCAACGGCCGAGTCCAATGAGCGTGGCAGTCTGGCGAAATCAGGCGCCAACTGGGTCTATTCGTCACCCACAAATGAAACCATGACCTTCAACAGTGATGGTCAGCTGACGGCCTGGAAGCTTGCGTCTGGGCTTACCCAGAAGCTCACCTACGATTTCGACGAAAACTACAACAACCTCGTCACCGTCACGGATTCGCGCGGCCATGTCCTGTCCTTTACGGAAGACTTCAGCTCGCACCTTGTCAAGCTGACGGCGGGCGCACTGACCGCAACTTACGTTTACAGCGATGGCGGCACGCTGACGTCGGTCACGCGGGCGCTCGGCGGCAAGTCGGTGTCACGGTCCTATGTATATGACGATCCGAACAACCCACTCCTTCTGACCGGCCTTATCGACGAGAAGGGCGTCAGGGCTGCGACCTGGACCTACGATACCCAGGGACGAGCCACGTCCAGCCAGCATAGCGGCGGTGCGGACAAAACGACTGTCTCCTACGCCGACGACGGCACGACGACGGTGACCAATGCACTGGGCCACGTCGTCACGTACAAATATGCGCTCGTGGCTGGCACGAAGCAGATGATGTCGGTATCGGGTGCCCCTGCCCCCGGCTGCCCGATCAGCAACTCGTCCTTCACCTATGACGCCCGCGGACAGATCGCGACGCAGACCGACGCACTCGGCCACATCACCGCCTTTGTCTACGACACGCAAGGCCGCATCATTTCCAAAACCGAAGCCAAGGGCACCGCCCAGCAGCGCGTCACGACCACCACCTGGGACGGCACCAGCTTCCGGCCCAAGACGGTGACCACCGCCGACCGGGTCACGACCTACACCTACGACATCCAGGGCCGCCTGCTCTCCACCCAGACGCATTCGATCAAGGAGTGATGCACATGACCAAGGGACTGCGCTGGACCCCGCTCGCCCTCGCCCTCTGCGCGGCCATGAGCCACGCCGCCACCGCCGATCGCACATCGACCGTGACGTACAACACCAGCGGCCTCGTCGCGACGGTCGACGGTCCGCGAACGGATGTGTCGGACATCACCCGTTACGCCTACGACGCACAGGGTCGCCTGGCCACCGTGACCGATGCCCTAGGGCACGTCACGACGTATGACACCTACGACCCTTATGGAAACCCCGGACGCATCGTCGACGCCAACGGCGTGGTCACGTCACTGACCTACACCCCGGAAGGCTGGCTCGCCACCACCACACGCGATGCGACGGGCACGCCCGCGACGACCACCGTCACCTACGACGCCGTCGGTAACGTGGTCCAGACCAAGGACGCGGATGGCGTGGTCCTCAAGTACACCTTCGACGATGCCAGCCGCCTGACGACCATCACCGATGGTGCGGGCAACCGGATCCAGTACACGCTCGACGCCGCCGGCAACCGGACGAAGGAGCAGACCTTCAACGCCGCCGGCACGCTCAAGCGCTCGATGACGCGCACGTTCAACAGCCTGGGCCAGCTGCTCACCGTGGTCGACGGGCTCAACCGCGCCATCCTGGCCTTCAACACCACCGACGGGTACGACGCCGAGGGCCACCCGGTCCATAGCGCAGACGTCAAGGGTGTGCAGCGCAAGCAGGGTTACGATGCGCTCAACCGCCTGGTCAGTACGATCGACGATTACAACGGCACCAGCGCGGGCACGGCCAACACACAGTCGGTGTCCTCATACGATGCCAGCGACAACCTTGAAGCGGTCAGCGATCCCTCCGGCCTCAACACCATCTACGACCACAACGGGCTGGGCGACCTCACTGGCATCCATAGCCCGGACACGGGCACGACCACGTTTACCGTGGACGCCGCCGGCAACCCGCTGACCAGGACCGATGCGCGCGGCATCGTCACGACGTACGCCTACGATGCCCTCAATCGCCCCTTGTCGGCCTCATATACCGATACCACGCTCAATGCGGCCTATCACTACGACGAGGCCAATACGGTCACCGGCTGCGCCGCGTCCGCGCCGATCGGGCACCTGACACGCGTCGTCGAGCAGGCGGTTACGACGATCTACTGCTACGACAAGCGTGGCAACGTCATCCAGAAGAAGCAGACCCAGGGCACCGTCACCGATACGCTGGGTTACAGCTACACGGCGGCGGACCGCGTGCTGACCGAGACACGGCCCGGCGGTGCGATCGTCCGCTACGGCTACGACACCCTTGGTCAGGTCAGTGGCGTCTGGGTGACGCCGACCGGCGGGCCCGAGCAGGTCGTGGCCAGTGGCGTGACCTGGTTGCCGTTTGGGCCGATCCTGACCTACACGCTGGGTAACGGGCAGACCGTGTCGCGCACCTATGACGCCAATTATCGCGTCACCGCGGTCGTGTCCCCGGCACTCGAGCTGCGCTTCACGCTCGACTACATGGGCAATATCAAAGCAGTCACGGAGACCGGCGGAGCATCGGCGACCTATCTATACGATCCGCTCTACCGGCTGACCTCGGTGAACGACGGGACGGGTAAAGCGATCGAGACTTACACCTATAACCCAACCGGCGACCGGCTGAGCAAGACGGCACCGGGAGCGTACACCGGCGCGTACACGTATCAGGCCGGGACGCACTGGCTGACCGCGACCGGGACCGCATCGCGGACTTACGATGCCAACGGCAATACAACGGGCAACGCGGCCGCCGGCACAGTCTGGGGCTATGGCTACAACGGCCGAAACCGAATGACCGTGGTGCAGCAGGGTGGAAGCACCATCGGCACCTATGTGTACAACGCCAATAACGAGCGCGTTGCGAAGACGGCGAGCAAGGTCACCACGCGATTTGTTTATGACGAGGCGAGCCAGCTCGTATCGGAAGCTTCGGGGACGACGCGGCGTGAGTATGTGGCGATTGGTGGTTTGCCCGTTGCCGTGTTGGATGGCGGGACGGTGCCGACGATTGGGTTTGTTACCGCGGATGGCCTGGGGTCGCCACGGGCGGTGACATCGGCGGGCGGTGCGGTCATCTGGAACTGGCCTTATTCCTTGAATCCGTTCGGGGAGAACAGGGCGGTCTCGGCATCGGGGTATGTCCTTAATCTGCGGTTCCCGGGGCAGTATGCCGACGGGGAAGCTGGACTCAAGTACAACCTGAACCGGAGCTTCGATGCCGCGTCCAGCAGGTACCTCCAAAGTGATCCGATTGGATTATTCGGAGGACCATCTACCTACAGCTATGCAGGCAACAGTCCCTTGTCTGGGTCAGATGCTTCTGGGCTAGCATGCCCACCTCAACTGAAAGCGCAGGGCATGTGCATTGACGCATCGAATTATGACGACGAGAGCAGCGACCACGTGACCGTTCAGGGAACGGTGGAAACAGACGAGGTCGCCGCTACGAACGCATGGAGGCTAGATTCGTCCGGCCCAGAAGAGGCATATGGCGCAATTTCGCCTACGGATGTGTTTTCAGTACGACCAGGCAGCGGCATCAAAACGTCCAAGGGCTACGTAGGAAGCTTTAGCGTCCCTGTGAACACGGTAGCCGTCTGTCACTCACATCCCCACACCGCTGGGTTTAGTCCGACACCGGGCTTCGGAGATGACCGTCAAATCCGTGACTCATCCCGTCCAAACTATATTGTACGTAACGGGACAATTGGCGTAGTCGAGAAGGTCGACGGGCAGTACCAATACCGCGTTATATCCGGCTCGCTTTCTCGGCCTGAGCGCGACGCAACGCGCAAGCAGCTGAACTCGTTTCAAAGGAATTAGCATGAAAGATGGAAATGCGCAAACCATCGGCTTTGTCGGCAACAATCTTGTCTGGATATCCATAGTAAGCGTCTTCGCCATACTCGTTGCCGGCTGTGCGGCAGATCGAAAGAGCACTGCACCAGAAGCGATCTTCTTAAATGCCGACACCTTGGCAGGAAAGCGGGTGACGGTCACGGGCTATCTTCGATATGAGTTCGAGAATCGATCCATCTATCCGAGGGAGGCATCCGTTCGCAAAGCGGAGAGGGATGCATGCCTACCGATCCTAGTCGAGCGTGGCAACGACGCAATGGACAAGGATTTAGCGTCATTCAATGGGTCCGTAGTTACAGTCACAGGGACGGTTGTCTCCTTGGTCGAGCCTGGCATGTCCGTTGTTGGGCCATGCAAAGACGTCGGTCTTGCGATCGAATCGATACACAAAAACTAAGATTACGTCGCCACAGCTTCGCATTCGCATGTAAGCCAACGCGGGACGCAAACAGCACATCGCCAATGCGATTGCTGCGAAAGAAAAAAAGAAGCAGACCCAGGGCACGGCCACCGATGTGCTGGGTTAAAGCTACACGGCGGCGGACCGCGTACTCACCGAGACCCGGCCCGGTGGCGATCGTCCGCTACGACTACGACACCCTAGGTCGGGTCAGTGGCGTCTGGGTGACGCCGACAGGCGGGGCCGAGCAGGTCGTGACCAGAGGCGTGACCTGGTTGCCGTTCGGGCCGATCCTGACCGACACGCTAGCAATGGGCAGACCGTGTCACGCACCTACGACACCACTTATCGCGTCACCGCGGTCGTGTCCCCGGCACTCGAGTTGCGCTTCACGCTCGACTACATGGGCAACATCAAGGCGGTCACGGAGACCGGTGGTGCGTCGGCGACCTATCTGTACGATCCGCTCTACCGGCTGACCTCGGTGAACGATGCCACCGGCAAGGCGATCGAGACCTACACCTATAACCCAACCGGCGACCGGTTGAGCAAGACGGCGCCCGGAGCGTATACCGGCGCATACAAGTATCAGGCGGGGACCCACTGGCTGACAGCGACCGGGACCGCATCGCGGACTTACGATGCCAACGGGAATACGACGGGAAACGCCGCCGGCACAGTCTGGGGCTATGGCTACAACGGCCGAAACCGAATGACCGTGGTGCAGCAGGGTGGAAGCACCGTCGGGACCTATGTGTACAACGCCAATAACGAGCGCATTGCGACGACCGCGAACAAGGTCACCACGCGATTTGTTTATGACGAGGCGAGCCAGCTGGTGTCGGAAGCCTCGGGGACGACGCGGCGCGACTATGTGGCCATCGGTGGGCTGCCGGTTGCTGTGGTGGATGGCGGGACAGCGACGACGATTGGGTTTGTGACCGCGGATGGCCTGGGGTCACCTCGTGCGGTCACGTCGACGGCCGGTGCGGTAATTTGGAACTGGCCGTATTCGCTGAATCCGTTTGGCGAGAACAGGGCTGTCTCGGCGTCGGGGTATGTGCCCAATCTACGGTTACCAGGGCAATATGCCGATGGTGAGGCGGGTTTAAAATACAACATGCACCGGTCATTCGACGCGGCGACGGGCCGTTATCTTCAGAGCGACCCAATGGGCCTGCAGGCAGGCACCAATACCTATCTATATGCCCTGGCAAACCCGCTCCTACATTGGGATGCCTCGGGACTGTGTCCAGGGGAAGCCTGTGATCCTTCCGGTTCCGCGCCCACACCTCAGCAATACGAGCAACTTGGCCGAGCTTCCCATGATGCGATCTACACCTACAACCCGCATAGCCCGGGATCTTTGGGAACACCCGGGGGCGCGGCTTACAACTTCGCGACCTTGTATCACTTCAAGCGCGGCGACAGACTGGACGCACAGGTGCAGTACGGTGGCTCTACCGCCTATGCAAACTACGTGTATGGGGTATACCTAGGTGCCGCCGGCTGGAGTCTGTCGGAAACACTCAGTTCGGCGAACGCGTATGGTCGACCCCGGTCAAAATATGGTCCGGATATTGAGATGAGCACGGACTATCCAGACATACCGACGTCCAATGTGAATAACATCACCCGCGGCTACTGGAATCAACAAGAAGGCAATTTATGCCACGCTCGCTAAACCTTGCAATCCGATATCAGATTTTCCCGACTAGGACAACTTTAGCCTGCACGCTGATGGCAGCTGCCCTGTGCGCTGGTTGCGGGAAAGACTCAGCGGTAGTTTGGACGGCCAAGTCCGTTGCGCCCAGCGGAGATAAAATCGCCGTTGCCGAAACTACCCAATACGGAGGCCCGGGCACGGCCGGGGTATTCACGACGGTGGACATTGTCCGGCCCGACTCGGAGGGCGAGCCGGTTCATATTCTGGTACTCGAAAATCCATCTGCCGCAAACATTTCAGCCATAGAACTGACCTTCACGTGGAAAGATGACAACCACCTGGACATCTCATACCCAGCAGACGCAAAACTCAATTTCAGGGCCGATCTTTACGGAAACGTCGAAATAACCTCGCGTCCACGTTAGCAAATGATAACGAGCTATTTAAAGTGGAGCGCACAGCATCTTATCGACACTCTGCAGCCTGTCTTCGCATAACACTGCTCAAACTGACCTGCCCCCCTAGCGTTAGATAGGCCATGACCCTATGCGGCATGATCGTCCGCTACGGCTACGACACCCTCGGCGAGGTCACTGGCGTCTGGGTGACGCCGACCGGCGGGGCCGAGCAGGTCGTGGCCAGTGGCGTGACCTGGCTGCCGTTCGGGCCGATCCTGACGTACACGCTGGGCAACGGGCAGACCGTGTCACGTACTTACGACGCGAGCTATAACGTCACTGCAGTGTTGTCCCCAGCGTTGGAACTGCGCTTCACGCTCGACTACATGGGCAACATCAAGGCGGTCACGGAGACCAGCGGTGCCTCGGCGACCTATCTGTACGATCCGCTCTACCGGCTGACCTCGGTGAACGATGCGACGGGTAAGGCGATCGAGACCTACACCTATAACCCCACCGGTGACCGGTTGAGCAAGACGGCTCCCGGAGCGTATACCGGCGCATACAAGTATCAGGCGGCGACCCACTGGCTGACAGCGACCGGGACCGCATCGAGGACCTACGATGCGAACGGGAATACGACGGGTAACGCTGCAGCCGGGACCGTCTGGGGTTATGGCTATAACGGCCGTAACCGGATGACCGTGGTGCAGCAGGGTGGAAGCACCGTGGGCACCTATGTGTACAACGCCAATAATGAGCGCGTTGCCAAGACCGCGAGCAAGGTCACCACGCGATTTGTTTATGACGACGCGAGCCAGCTGGTGTCGGAAGCCTCAGGGACGACGCGTCGCGACTATGTGGCCATCGGTGGTTTGCCCGTTGCCGTGTTGGATGGCGGGATGGTGCCGACGATTGGGTTTGTTACCGCGGATGGGCTGGGGTCGCCACGGGCGGTGACATCGGCGGGCGGTGCGATCATCTGGAACTGGCCGTATTCGTTGAATCCATTCGGAGAGAACAGGGCACTTTCAGCGTCGGGCTATGTGCTTAATCTTCGGCTGCCAGGACAATATGCCGATGGCGAGGCAGGATTGAAATACAACATCAACCGCAGCTTCGATGCCGCGTCCGGCCGGTACTTGCAGAGCGATCCGATCGGACTCCAGGGTGGGCCCACGACCTACGCATACGTGGACGGCAGGCCATTAGAAGACATTGACCCAAATGGGCTTTCTACTGCGACATTCAACAAGTCGACGCATACCGTCACCATTCGAGATCGAGACGGCAATATCGTCAGCGAACAGCCTGCAGCCAATAACGCTCAGCGCGGAAGCCGAGGCGCATGGGCAGACGGAACTTATAACTACTCATACAGTACTCGTCACCCGGACGACGCTCCCAACAGCTCATATGGAACAAACGGCAACGCCGTGTTCAACGTTCCGGGATGTACCGGCTGCGGCTTGCATTCGGGAAGAGCACAAAGCACTGATCGGGCAGGCCGCACAGGTGTAAACTTCGCTACAAACGGATGCATCCGCACCACAGATGCCGCTACAGGAGCCATACGCCTTCTGGAGCGCTCCGGCGACCCCCTGACTACACTGACAGTCGAGCATTAACATGCGCATCAGAGGTTATCTATCTTTGGCGGCTGCTTCTGTCGCAGCCGCCGGAAACGTCGCAGCAGGTGAGCCTATTTCCACATGCACGCCTGCTGAATCAGTACATGTCGAGTCTAGCGTCGCGCGCCTTCGTGACTGGCAAGGCGTCTATCACGCGTATCGAATCAACAAGTCGTGTAACGGAGAAAACGTCGTTGAAGTGTGGGGAGCATATAGCCAGGTTATATCGAATCTCCTCGCCAAGGACTGGAAGAATATAGATCAACTGTCGCGGCTAACCAGGAAAGATGCCGCATTCGAAACCTTCGTTCTCACGCATTTGTCTGACGAGACGATCCCAGAAGACGTCTTGGCGAAAATCCGCCTGCACGCCTCCAGGGAATGCAACGCCGGTCAGGAAGCTTTGTGCGCGAAACTGTCAAAGGCGACCGAATAGTCCCCTCTTACCGCCACGGCCGAAGAACCCAAAAATACGCTGATCTCGCAGACCACGATTGCCATGCGTATGCCGGCGCTTAGCGCGCAAAACACCGCCCCAAATGCAACCGATGCAACAACTCGGCCTAAGTCAGCGAAATCCCACATGTCTCCGCAATGTCTTTCGGGGAAGCCCCCTGCCGGGCCAGTCGCTGCGCGAGTGCCAGCGACCGGTCACTCGTGCTACCCGGCTCGGACGATGCGAGCAATATCAGTGGGACGACTGTCGCCGTGACGGGTGGCGCCGGGCTATTCAGCGGCACTGTCAGCGGTGCAATTAGTCGACCAACATACGCAAGCTACAATGTCGGGGCGGGTGTTGGGCTTCTAATCGCCGGATCGCTGACCACGACGAGAACGGCACACTTCGGTGTTCGAGATGCCGTGAATTTCTTCAGGAACATTGGCAGCACCACGAGCAGTGCGACCTGTAGCAAAAGCATCGGTCCCTTGGGGATAGATCCGGGAATGACTTATCCCGGCATGTGGTAAATGTTGGAGGATTGTCTTGATATTCCTGTGTTTGTTCGTGTTGGCCCTTGCTACGCATGCAGGCTGCTGGCTGCTGACCGTAGTGTCGGCGTTCGGAGTCATGCGAAACTTCAAAGTGTCGTCAGACCGGTTCTCAAAACGGACGTTATGGAACCCCCTCAATGCCTTAACCGCGCCGTCTCTTCTAACCGAGACGGGACTGAAGTGGCGTCGCCGGGTGTTCATGGGGTTTGGGGGAATGCTGATTTCCTTGGCTGTGGGAGGGTTATCAGCGTTATGCCTGCAGGCCTTAGCCTCTCACGGTTGACCGACCGCGTTTCTTGTAAGTCGACGGCTACCTCGGTCAAATGCGGTGTGGGCATTCGAAATGCGTCCTATCGTGCGGTCGAAGTTATGAAGCCCGTCTCGAACTCGGGCCAGAAATGGTAACGCGAAACGTGCGAACCAGAATCCTGGGCATGGTTACCGCCTTAATTGTTGCCGGCGTGGTTCTGTTTGGACGCGACCGAATCGCTACGCTTTTCGCCGGAACCACCGAAGCACACCTGCCGATCTCCTCGTTATTGAGCGATCTGCAGGCTATACCGTTGCATCCTGGCGACCGGATGGACGGTGGCATCCGCTCATTTGATAAGACGGTCATTGTTGGCGCGACCATGCACGTCTCGACGGACTCGCCAATGGCCAGTGTCATAGCTTATTACGTCGAAACCCTCCCAAGGTTAGGATGGGTACGATCCGACGATGATCGACGACCGGATGAAGTCAAGTTCTGCAAAAGCGGCACGAGCCTTCTGGTACAGGCCTCGAACGATAAAGACCATCCCATTTATTACATTGGCGTCGTCTGGACAAGCTATCGAGGCAGTCAGTCTTACTGCCCAAGGACAGCGACGTAATGACCTAGCACTACCTGCACAGGTCAGGCCGCTAAATCAGCGCCCCGAGTGCAACCGATGCAGCAACTCAGCCTCAGTCAACGAAATCCCACACGTCTCCGCAATGTCCTTCGGCGAAGCCCCCTGCCGCGCAAGGCGCTGCGCGAGTGCCAGCGACCGGTCACTCGTGCTACCCGGCTCGGAAGCAATCGTCACCGTCGGCGCACGACGCACCTGCTCTTCAATATCGCCAAGGCGGTTCTCGAGGCGACGAAGCATCGTGTTGAGTGCCGTCGGATCGATGGCAGGTTCGGCGAGCGGTGCGGGCGTCTGCTCGGGTTCGGCGACGGGCGCGGGTGCCGGTTTCGCGGGCGCGTTACCGAGGCGGCGGAACACCAGCAGCAGGCCGACCAGGTTCAGGGCGGCGAGTGCGATGAGGATGTATCCGACGATCGGGTTCATGCGGGGTGGCTTCCGGGGTTAGCGGGGACACGGTAACTCAGTGGGGGGGAATTCTGAAGATGCAGGTTGGTGCGGTGGTGCGAGGCCTGTCGCCAGCGGGGCTGGCTCCTACACAGAGCGGGGGCGGTAACCTCTGCCGCCGCTGTCAGGCGCGGCAGAGGCGGGGGACGTCGACGAGGGCGATGAAGCCGTCGTCGCGGGTGATGACGCCGGTGACGGGGTCGTCTCGGCGGTTCGCGCGGCCGGGCGGTGGCGGGTCGACTTCGTCGGCGTCGAACTGAAGCATCTCTCCGATCACGTCGATGAGCATGCCAACCGCCGTTCCGCTGTCTTCGAAGACGATGACGCGGCGCGCGTCTTCCGCGCCCGGTTCGAGTGCGCCGTCGAGGCCGAAGCGGCGACGGCCGTCCAGCACGGGTACGATCTGACCGCGCAGGTTGACGATGCCGAGAACGTCTTCAGGACCACCCGGTACCGGCGTGATGTCACCCGGACGGATGACTTCGCGCACGCTGTTCAGCGCCACGGCGTAACGCTGCCCCTTGAGTGAAAAGCCCAGCCAGGCGCCCTGCGCGTTGTGTTGCGAGTCGGTCACGGACCCAGCTCCTTTTCCAGCCATTCGATCAGCGCCGTGGTGTTGACCACGCCGCACTTGGGTTCTTGCGACATGCCGGCCAGCCAGGGCCGCGTGGTCGCGCCGGTGCGCCACTGGATGGCGTCGGCATCGAGTTCCACCGGCTCGTCGACGACGATGCAGGCGATCGCCCAGCCGCGATGGCCGAGCAGAACGACCGATGACGACAGCGCTCCCGCCATATCCGGCGAGATGATCGCCGCCAGATCCGCGACCCGCGCTTCACCGCTGGGATGACGCCAGCGCCCGAGGCATACCGGGTTCGGTACATTGGGCGGCGACAAAGGCGGTATCGGCAGGACGTGACTCACGTCGGCCATCGGCACGGCCAGCTTGACGCCGGCGGCAACGCAAAGCAGGTAACGGTTGTCGACGGCCGGCGCAGCGGACTCGGACGGCGCGTTGCGCCAGGTCTCGATGGCCACCACTTTGACTTCGTTCGGGGTCACCACGGCCGGCACCGCCGCAGGCGTCAGCAGCTCGGCAAGATAGTCGGCGACGATCTGCTCGGCGTCCTGCATGGCGCGCATCACGCGGCGGCATCCGTCGCGGGCGCGGTGGCCGACGCAACGGTGGAAGCGGCATCAACCGCGGGAGGCGCCAGCAATTCATCGAGCAACTGGCGATACGCCAGACCGCCGCGACGTGCGGCCGGCCACGAGGCGAGCGGCACACCGGCCGCACTGGCTTCGCGGATCTGCGTATCGGTAGGAATGACAGCCTGACTGACGCTGTCGCCGTATTGCTCGCGCAACTGATCCAGGCAGACGCGCGAGGCGTGCGTCCGCGAATCGAACATCGTCGGCACAATCGTGCGTGGCAGCGGACGACCGCGCGAGCGCTCGATCATCGACAGGCTGCGCAGCATGCGCTCAAGACCGGCCAGCGCCAATGCTTCGGTCTGTGTCGGCACCAGCAGACGATCGCTCGCCGCCAGTGCGTTGACCATCAGCACGCCGAGCGTGGGCGGGCAATCGAGCAGCACATGGTCGAAGTCGGGCGCGAGTTCGGCGAGCGCCTGGGTAAGCACCAGCCCCATACCCGGACGCGTACCCAGCTGACGGTCCAGCGTGATCATCGCGGGCGACGCAGGCAGCACGCTCAACCGGTCCCACTGCGTGGCGTGCACCAGCGTGCGCACCGGCAGCGGGGCCGCACTGTTACCGATGCCGAACAGATCGTAGACGCTGCCATGCGCCCCGCCTTCGACGCCGATGTAACCGGACAGCGAGGCATGCGGATCCATGTCGATGAGCAGCGTGCGCTTGCCGGACGCGGCGAGCAGACTGCCCAGCGCGACCGTGGTCGTGGTTTTTCCGACGCCGCCCTTCTGGTTGGAGACCGCCCAGGTGATCATCGGCGATTTCCCCCGGCCGGCGCGGCCGCGGCATCGCTGTAGAAACGCGACGGGGCCGCCTTGTCGCTCATCACGACAATCAGCACGCGGCGGTTCCGGTTGCGTCCGTCGTCGGTATCGTTCGCCACGATCGGACGAAACTCGCCCCAGCCGACGATACCCACGCGATGCGGATCCACACCCGTCGTCGTCAGCAGACGCGCCACGGTAGCGGCGCGTGCCGCGGACAGCTCCCAGTTGGACGGGAACGTCGGCGTGGCGATCGGCGTGTTATCTGTATAGCCCTCGATACGCATCGGGTTCGGAAACGGCGCGAGGATGCCGGCCAGCTTGCGCAGCACGTCATCGGCCGGCGCCTGCAGTCTGGCGACACCGACCGGGAACAGCATGTCGGTCTTGACCTCGATCTCGAGCCAGTCCGGCGTCTGCCGCACGTTGACCAGACTCTTGTCGATCAGCGGCTTCATCGCCCGCTTCACTTCGTCGGAAATCTGGCTGAGGCTGGCGTCCTCGGTCTTGCCGACCGTGGTGTTCGCCGCCGTCGCGGCATTCGTGCTGGCCGCTTCCTGACGCTCGGCGGCGGCGCCTTCGTGACCGGGCAACGGCAGGTTGCGCGGCGGAACGGGCACGTCGATGCGGGCGATGGGCGCGGCGGCCGGCGCACGCGACTGATTCGGCAGCGGCACCTGCGCGGCGGGCGTAGCCTCGCGGATCGGCTCGATCACCTTGCCCGTGCCGTTGAAGGCTTCATTGATGGACTGCGCCATCACCTTGAACTTGGTTTCGTTGACGGCCGATACCGCGTACATCACCACGAACAACGCGAGCAGCAACGTGATCAGGTCGCCATAGGGGATCGCCCAGCGCTCGTGATTGATGTGCTCTTCGTGGTGGCGGCGCTTCACGAGAGGAACCCCTGAAGCTTGCTCTCGATGTGCCGCGGGTTATCGCCCTGGGCGATCGAGACGAGGCCTTCGACGAGGATCTCGCGCATCTGCGACCGCTGACGGGCCAGACCTTTCAGGCGTGACGCCATGGGCAGCGCCAGCAGATTGGCCAGGCCGATACCGTAAATGGTGGCGACGAAGGCGGCCGCGATGCCGTGGCCGAGCTTGCTGGGCTCGGCCAGGTTCTGCATGACCGACATGAGGCCCATGACGGCACCGATGATGCCCATCGTCGGCGAGTACGCACCGGCGTTTTCGTAGACCTTGGCGGCTTCGATGTCGTTGTGCTCGCGTGCGAGCACTTCCACTTCGAGCACGGAGCGCATGGCGTCCGGCTCGGTGCCATCCACCAAAAGCTGAAGCCCCTTACGGATGAAGGGGTCCGATTCGCGCTCGATGGCGGGTTCCAGCCCGAGCAGGCCGGTGCGCCGGGATATCTCGCTCCAGCCGACGATGCGGCTGACGAGGTTTTCCGATTCGATATCCGGCGGGCGATACACCCACGGCAGCATGCTCCACGCACGCTTGAGTACCGGCCCCGGCGTCTGCACCAGCAGCGCGGCCAGGGTGCCGAGAAAGACGATGACGAACGCCGCCGGGTTCCACAGGGCATCGAGACTCGAGCCTTTGAGGATGGTCCCCACGATGATGACCACGAAGGCCAGGATCGTGCCGACGACGCTCACGATATCCATGTCAGACAGCCATCCTCAATGAAGGCAGCACCTGCCCACTGTCATCGGCCAGACCGGCAAGGTCGAGCACGAGGGAGATACGCCCGTCACCGGTGATGGTCGCCCCGGCGACACCGGGAACGTCCTTGAGGAACGGGCCCAGCGGCTTGGCCATGACGTCTTCGCGGCCGAGCACTTCGTCGACCAGGCAACCCAGCGTCTGGTGACCGATCTGCACGACGACGACATGGCCGCCCTTCCCGCTCACCCCGGCCCAGTGACCGAGGTCGGCGAGCGGCAAGGCGCGCTGACGGTGCGACGCGACGATGCGGCCGTCGAGCTCCTGGATCTGACCGGGAACGAGCTCGAACACTTCGGTGACATTGGACAGCGGGAGCGAAAGCAGACGATGACCGACGCGAACCATCAGCACGCGCATGATCGCCAGCGTCAGCGGCACCGACAGGCGTACCGTGCTGCCATGACCGACACGCGAGTCGATGGACAGCGTGCCGCCCAGTTCGACGATCTTGGTCTTGACCACGTCCATGCCGACGCCGCGGCCGGAAATGTCGGACACCGTGCTGGCGGTCGAGAAGCCCGGGCGGAAGACGATTTCGTAGCATTCGCGCTCGTCCAGACGCGCGGCCTGCTCCGCGTCCATCAGGCCCTTTTCGACGGCCTTGCGGCGCAGGACCTCGGGATCCATGCCCTTGCCGTCGTCGGTGACGGTAATGACGATGCGGTCGCCGTACTGGCCAGCGGCGAGGCGCACCGTGCCCAGACGCGACTTACCTTCGGCCGCGCGCACGTCAGGCATCTCGATGCCGTGATCCACCGCGTTACGCAGCAAATGCACGAGCGGATCGGCGAGCGCCTCGACCACGGTGCGATCGATATCGGTTTCTTCGCCTTCCGTGACGAGCTCGATCTCTTTACCGAGCTGGCGGGCGAGGTCACGAATGATGCGTGGGAAACGGGAGAACAGTTTGCCGACGGGCTGCATGCGCATGCGCAGCACGGCGTTCTGCAAGTCTTCCGCGACGCGCTCCAGCTCGCCGATGGCACGTTCCATCGGATCGTTGCCGCCGCGCGGTGCGAGGCTGGTGAGGCGGTTGCGTACGAGCACGAGCTCGCCCGCGGCGTCGACCAGGCTGTCGAGACGATGCGTGTCGACGCGAACCGTCGTGTCGGCGGCGGACGCGGCGCGCTTTTCGCCAGCCGCGGCGGGCGCGGCCTTCGCTGCGGGAGCAGCCACTGCCGGCGGTGCGGGTGCAGCGACCGGAACCACGGCGAGCGCAGGCGTGGATGCGACAACAGGCGCCGCACCACCGACCGCACCCGGCGCTGCCGTGCCGTGAAGGGAATCCAGCAAGGCTTCGAATTCGTCGTCGCTGATCGCGTCGTTGTTCGACGGCAACGGTGCTGCGGCAGCGACCACGGGTGCGGGCGTCGGTGCCGATGCGGAAACAGCTGCGCTGTCCGCGCCTGGCGCACCCGTGCCGTACAACGAATCGAGCAGCGCTTCGAACTCGTCATCGTTGATCGTCGCGGACGAGGCCGGTGCCGGCGCGCGGTCGGTGCGCGCGGCGTCGAGCATCGCCTCGAATTCATCTTCGATCGGGTCGTACGCTTTCGGCGCGGAAGGTGCCGCGACCGGCGAAGAGATCGGTACCGCCAAGGCAACGGGAGCCGCGGATACGGCACGACCGGGAATCAGCAGCCGGTCGAGCAGCGAACGCGGCGCGGGCTCGATCGGCACGCCGCCATCGGCGGCGCGCATCATGTCGTTGAGCAGGTCGAGCGACTCGAGCAGCGCATCCATGAAGGCGGCGTTGAGCACGATAGTGCCGTTACGCGCTTCGTTCAGAAGATCTTCGCCACGGTGGCACAGCTCCACCATGGGATTGAGCCCAAGGAAGCCCGCACCGCCCTTCACGGTGTGGAACGCACGGAAGACCGCGTTCAGCAGCTCCGTGTCGTTCGGCGACGCTTCGAGATCCACGAGCTGCTCGCCCAGGCTCTCGAGCAGTTCGCGCGCTTCGATCAGGAAGACGTTGAGCAGCTCGTTGTCCAGCTCCACGCTCATAGCGGGCTCAGAATCCGAATTCGCTGAGGAGGCGATCCACTTCGTCCTGGCTGACCTTGTCCGCGGCCGGGGCATTGCCGCCCGCGAGCGAGCCGGTCAGACGGACCAGCTCGACCAGCGACGACTCGACCTTGGCCATGAACGCCTCGACCTGCGCCACGCGCTGACCGGAAAGATCCTGCCACGACTGGGCTTCGACCATTTCGCCCAGGCCGATGTCGCAGCTCTGCGCGAAATCGCCCACGCGCACGGCAAGCGCCGTGGCATTGGTGCCGAACGCCGGGTCGGCATGATCGAGCACCAGCACTTCGTCGGCCTGCTTCGCCAGCGCCTGGGCCTGTGGACGCAGCTTTTCGCTGAAGTCCAGAGTGCGGTGCGCCGCGGTCGAGCTCATCTCGAGCACGTCACGCAGATGCTTGCGCGCATCGCTCATGTTGCCCGGCACGCCGTCGGTCGAAATGTCCGAAGCGAGGCGGCGCACGGATTCGTGCAGGTCGCGCGCAAGGTGGCCCAGCGCCAGGAACAGGTGCTGCTCGCGGCTGCGGATCAGGTTGTCGAGTGCCTTTTCGAAGGCGGCGCCGTCGTCGGCCTCGAGCAGCTCGCGCAGTTCGGGGACGACCTCTTGGCCGGGGGAGAGCATCGTATTCATCGTTATTCCCTTAGCCCGCAGCCGCGGCGAGTCGTTCGAAGATCTTGTCGAGCTTTTCCTTCAGCGTGACCGCCGTGAAAGGCTTGACGACGTAGCCGTTAACACCGCTCTGCGCGGCGGCGATGATCTGATCGCGGTTGTTTTCCGCGGTCACCATCAGCACCGGCAACGACTTCAGACCGGCATCGGCGCGGATGGCGCGAAGCAGGTCGATGCCCGTCATGTTGGGCATGTTCCAGTCGGTGACGACAAGGTCGATCGGCTGCGAGCGCAGCAACGCGAGGGCCGCGTTACCGTCTTCGGCTTCCTGAATGAGCGTGTTGGTGAAACCCAACTCGACCAGGAGATTCCTGACGATGCGCCGCATGGTGGAAAAGTCGTCCACCACGAGGATCTTCATGTTCTTGTCCAAAACTGCTCTCCGCCACGTGCTTTTTCTTTACCGGCGACGGCACCGCGATGCCGTCACTGCTTGTCTTTCCAACCCGTCATGCGTGCACGCAGGCGAATCAGGGCCTGGCCATGGATCTGGCACACGCGCGACTCGCTCACACCCAGTACCACACCGATTTCTTTCAGGTTGAGCTCTTCATCGTAGTACAGCGACATCACCAGCTTCTCGCGTTCCGGCAGGCCGTCGATCGATTGCGCCAGCGCGTCGCGCAGGCCGTTCTTCTCGAAGTTGCCCTCCGGGCCCGAGGCGTCGGGGTCCGCGACGTCGATCGCCGCGCCTTCGTCGCCTTCCGGCGCCGTGAGGCTCAGCAACCGCGCGCTCGCCGCGTCGGCCAGAATCTGGTTGTACTCCATGGCGTCGATACCCAGCCGCTTCATCACTTCCGCGTCTTCGGCGTCGCCACCCGTTTCGTTCTCGATCTGCCTCGTTACTTCAGCCACCTCGCGCAACTTCCGGTGGACGGAGCGCGGGGTCCAGTCCGTCTTGCGCAGTTCGTCCAGCATGGCGCCACGAATGCGGATGCCCGCATAGGTCTCGAAGCTGGCCGCGCGAGTCGGCGAGTAATTTCTTGCGGCCTCGAGCAGTCCGATCATTCCGGCCTGCATGAGGTCATTCGCGTCCACGCTTGGCGGCAGGCGGCCCATCAGGTGATAGGCGATCCGGCGCACCAGGGGTGCATGCGTTTTAACCAGTTGATCCGCTGGAACTCTAGTGATTTCAAGGTATTCGCTAGCGACACTCACAGCGGCAGCCCTCCCCCCATGTGGTTCCGTTCGGCGAAAAAGCCGATGCGACCCTGCACCCGGGGTTCGGGTTCACCCCATGTATCGACCGACCGGGCCAGATTCTTGAATCCCACCGCCGAGCGGCTGCTCGGCCAGGCGTCGACCACGGCCGCCTGACGGCGGATGGCCTGACGCAGGTACTCGTCGTGCGGAACCATGCCCATGAAATCCAGGGACACGTCCAGGAAGCGGTTGGTCACGCGGGCCAGCTTCTCGAACAGCTGACGGCCTTCCTGCGCATGGCGGACCATGTTGGCGACGATGCGGAAGCGGTTCACGTCGAACTCGCGGCTCATCACCTTTATCAGCGCGTAGGCGTCGGTCAGCGAGGCCGGCTCGTCGCAGACCACGACCACCACTTCGTCGGAGGCTGCCGCGAACATCGACACGCTGTCGGAGATGCCGGCGGCGGTGTCGACGATCAGATATTCGGGGGCGACCGGGTATTCGTCGAAGGCGCGGATCACGGCGGCGTGCTCGATATTCGGCAGCTGCGCCATGCGGCGCGCGCCCGAGGTCGCCGGGATCACCTTCAGGCCGTGGTTGGCGTGGAGGATCAGGTCCTCGATGCGGCACTCGCCTTCGAGCATGTGGCCCAGATGGCGCGTGGGCTGCAGGCCCAGCAGCACGTCGATGTTCGCCATGGCCAGATCCGCGTCCAGCAGGACCACGTCACGGCCGCCCATCGCGAGCGCCATGCCGAGGTTGACCGCCACCGTGGTCTTGCCCACGCCGCCCTTGCCGCCCGCCACCGCGATGCTGCGCGTGGGACGACGGTCGGCGAGCCAGTTGAGCCCAGCAGCCTGGGTGGAATCGACGTGTGTGTTCATGAAGGAATTCACTGCCGTGAAGGGGTGTGCGGATGCGGATGCCGTGGTCACGTTACTTCAGTTCCCGGTGTCAGGCGATGGCTGGCGCGGTGGAGAAGCCGAAACGGTCGGCGAGAATCGCGTCGTCCGGTTCGTCGGTGCGCTGCTTGACAAGTTGAGCGGCCAGGCAGACGAGTTTGCGCGCATCCGCGGAGGCGATGTCTTCCGGCACGCGCTGACCATCCGTGGTGTAGTCGAGCGGCAGACCGTGACGGATGACGGCCGACAGGGCACCGCCGATCAGTGGGGCCTCGTCGAGCTTGGTCAGGATCGCGGTCTGCGGCGCCAGCGGCGCGTAGGCACGGATCGCGTTGTCGATGGCCTGCGCCTGCGCGTTCGCGGCAAGCACGAGGCAGACACGCACCTCGGTCATCGCGCGCAGGGTGTCGAACTGCTGCTGCAGCTTCGGATCGTTACCGGCCAGGCCGGCGGTATCGATCAGCACGGTGTGCTTGCCACGCAGCTGCAGCAGCACGTTGCGCAGGCTCTGTGCGTCATGGGCGTTGTAAACGCGCACGCCGAGCAGGCGGCCGTAATGTTCCAGCTGAGCGCCCGCGCCGATGCGGTACTGGTCGGCACTGATCAGCGCGACGTTCGAGGCGCCGTGGCGGAGCACCGCACGCGCCGCAAGCTTGGCGATGGTGGTGGTCTTGCCAACGCCCGTCGTCCCGACCAGAGCGGTGACGGCGCTACCGGCGGTATCGGCGTTGCGGCCGCTGGTACGGATGTTGCGCGAGAGGATGCCCAGCGGCAGGTAGCGGGCCTGCTCGGCGGTCATGCCCGGCGGCAGCTCGGCGCAGAGCGCGCGGGCCACGTCGCCGTCGATGCCCAGGCGGGTCATCTCGCGGAGCACGCGGGCGCGCAGCGGCTGGTCGCGGTCCATCTGATTCCAGGCGAGCGTGGACAGCTGCACTTCCAGCATCTCACGCAGGCTGTTGATCTCGGCACGCACGCCATTGACGGCGGCGTCGCTGTTCGCGGTGTGGTTCGGGGCGACCGTCGCGGCGCGCACCACATCGGCGACGCTGGCGGCGAGCGCGGCGCTCGACTGACGCTGCGGCGCATTCGGATTCACGACCTGCGGCGCGGCGGGCGCCGGAGCACCGCGCGTCACACGTTCGACAGCGGCGGCGGTCGCGGCCTTGGCCTGATCGATGCGGGCGGCGAAGTCGTTCTCGCGGCGCACGCGGATCGGGGCTTCCTCGCGCTCGCGCGGCGGAAGATCGACACCGAAGCCGGCTTCACGCACCAGCGCTTCGTCGTAATCCAGCGCCGCGATGATCTCGATGCCGTCGTCCAGCCGACGGGTCGACAGGATCACGGCATCCGGGCCCTGCTCGTCGCGCACCTGGCGCATGGCCTGGCGCATGTCGGGGGCTACGAAGCGTTTGATTTTCATGCGTTCGATCCTGTGTCCATGTTCATTCCCCACTTACCTGCCGAGCGCCGTCACCAGCTTGACGCGTCGGTTATCCGGAACTTCGTTGTAAGCGAGTACATGCAGGTTTTGGGCCACATGACGCGTGAAGCGCGAAAGCCATGGACGAAGCGCGGGAGAGACCAGCAATACCGCCGGTTCGCCGGCCGCTTCCTGACGCCGTGCGGCCTCGGCGACGTTCTGCTGAAGACGATCGGCCAGACCCGGCTCCACGGCCGCGCCAGTCGGACCGCCACCCTGCAGCGACTGCAGCAGGATCTGCTCGAGTTCCGGCGCCAAAGTAATGACGGGCACTTCCGAACCCAGGCCGGCGATCTCCTGCACGATCTGACGACCGAGCGTGACGCGTACGGCGGCGGCGAGCACGCCGGGATCCTGACTCTGACCCGCGTGCTCCGCCAGCGACTCGACGATGCCGCGGAAGTTGCGGATGGGCACGCGCTCGGCGAGCAGGTTCTGCAGCACCTTGACCACCGCACCCAGCGACAGCCGCTTGGGCACGAGATCTTCGACCAGCTTCGGCGTCTGCTGGGCCAGACGGTCGAGCAACTGCTGCACGTCCTGGTGGCCGATGAGTTCGTGGGCGTGGTTCTGCAGAATGTGCGACAGGTGCGTGGCGATGACGGTGGCCGGGTCGACCACGGTGTAGCCCAGCGTCTGCGCGTGCTCGCGCATCCCCGGCTCGATCCACACGGCATCGAGGCCGAAGGCGGGATCGCGCGTGGCGATGCCATTGATCGTCCCGTGCACTCGGCCCGGATCGATCGCCAGCATGCGCTCGGTATGGATTTCGGCCTCGCCCATCGGTACGCCCATCAGCGAAATGCGATAGCCGTGCGGTGCAAGATCGAGGTTGTCGCGAATGTGGACGGACGGGACGAGAAAGCCGAGCTCCTGCGACAGCTTGCGACGCACGGATTTGATCCGCGCCATGAGCTCGCCGCCCTGCGCCTTGTCCACCAGCGGAATCAGGCGATAGCCGACTTCCAGGCCGATGGTGTCGACCTGCGCCACGTCTTCCCACGAGAGTTCGAGACGCTCGGCCGGCGGCGCGGACTCCAGCGCCAGATCGGTACCCGGGGCGCCCGGCGCGCCGGTGGCGCCACCCTCGGCGACGAGGTTCTTGCGCTGCTGCAGCTTCCACGCGGCAAAGCCGGCGCCACCGGCCAGCAGAAGGAACGGAATGTTCGGCATCCCGGGGATCAGACCCATCGTGCCGAGCACGGCGGCGGCCACGCCCAGCGCCTTGGGCTGACCGAACAGCTGGCCCATCACGTGCTTGCCCATCTCCTGCGACTTGGACACGCGGGTGACGATGACCGCCGTGGCGATCGAGAGCATCAGGCCGGGGACCTGGGCGACGAGGCCGTCACCAATGGTCAGCAGCGTGTAGGTACGCGCGGCTTCGCCGGCCGACAGGCCATGCTGGAACATGCCGATGAAGAAGCCACCCAGCATGTTGATGGCGAGGATGAGCATGCCCGCCGTGGCATCGCCGCGGACGAACTTGGACGCACCGTCCATCGAGCCGTAGAAGTCGGCTTCCTCACGCACTTCCTGGCGGCGCTCGCGCGCCTGTTCCTGGGTCAGCAGACCGGCGTTGAGATCGGCGTCGATCGCCATCTGCTTGCCGGGCATGGCGTCGAGGGTGAAGCGGGCGGTCACTTCGGACACGCGAGTGGCGCCCTTGGTGACGACCACGAAGTTGATGATGGTGAGGATGGCGAAGACGACGAAACCGACGGCGAAGTTGCCGCCGATGACGAACTCGGCGAAGGCCTCGATGACCTTGCCCGCGGCGCCCGGGCCGTTATGACCGTGCAGCAGCACCACGCGGGTGGAAGCGATGTTCAGCGCCAGGCGCAGCAACGTGGCGAACAGCACCACCGTCGGGAACGAGGCCAGCTCCAGCGGGCGCATCACGTACATGGTGGCGAGCAGGATCACCAGCGACAACGCGATGTTGAAGGTGAACAGCAGGTCCAGCATGAAGGGCGGCAGCGGCAGCATCATCATGCCGAGCATGATCAGCATGGCGACCGGCGCCGCCACGCCTCGGCGGCCGATCTGCCGGAACGTACCCATCAGGTTGGTGGAAGCGGCCATTCGTCAGTTATCCATGCGGTAGGGGCCGAGCAGGTCCGGGTCGATCTCCTGCTTCGGTAGCTCCGGCGGGAGATCGCCCATGGCGATCGCCTGCTTCAGCCGGAACACGTAGGCCAGAATCTGGGCCACCGCGACATACAGCGCCGACGGGATTTCGCGTCCGATTTCCGTAGTTGCATACAAGGCTCGTGCCAACGGAGGCGCTTCCACCACAGGAATCTTCGCCCCACCCGCCACATCGCGGATCTGCTGGGCCAGGACGTCGACACCCTTGGCCACCACGCGGGGCGCTCCCATGCGGTTTTCGTCGTATTTCAGGGCCACGGCGAAGTGCGTCGGGTTGGTCACGATGACGTCCGCGGTGGGCACATCTTCCATCATCCGGCGGCGTGCCATCTGGTGCTGCATCTGCCGGACTTTTGACTTCAGCTCGGGACTGCCCTCGCTTTCCTTGTGCTCGTCCTTCACCTCCTGCTTGGTCATCTTCATCTTCTTGGTGAAGCTGTACTTCTGCCAGGGCGCGTCGACCAGGGCCACGGCGCCCAGCGCCACCGCGAAGATCAGCGAGGCGTGGCCGAAAATCCCGAAGGCTCGGGCGATGCCTTCGGCCACCGGACCCGTGCCGCCCATGTACATCTCGGTCGTGCTTTTTCGCAGGAACCAGACCAGCGTGCCGCCGATCAGGATGAGCTTGAGCACCGACTTGCCCAGCTCGACCAGGCCGTTGAGGGACACCAGCCGGCCGAAGCCCTTGATCGGGTCCAGACGGTCGAACTTCGGAATGAGCGCCTCGAAGGAAAAATTCAGGCCGCCCATGAGGGTCGGCGCGGCCACCGACGCAATCATCGTCGCGATGAACACGGGCGCCAGCATCCAGAAACCTTCCATCACGGCGGTCATCAGCGCGTGGTAGAGGCCATTGGCGGCGAACAGGTCATCGCGCCCGTAACGCAGGCCGACATGCATGATGTTGGCCGCGTGCATGGACATCTGGTCGCGCGAGGCGATCAGGGTGGCGACGCCCGCCAGCACCACCACGGCGGTCGACAAATCGCGCGAGCGCGGCAGATCGCCCTTCTCGCGGGCTTCGCGAAGGCGTTTGTCACTGGGTGATTCGGTTTTGTCCTCGTTGTCGGCGCCCTCGGCCATGGCCGGTTACCTCCCGATCAACTGGCGCATGGTGTCCCACGCGGCCGTCTGCAACGAGTCGAACGCACCGGGAAGGGCGCGCAGCGAGAGCCATACGGCGAGGACGCCGAGGCAGATCGTGATCGGAAAGCCGACCGCGAAGAGATTCATCGATGGCGCCGAGCGGCTGATGGCGCCGAAACCGAGGTTGACCACCAGCACCGCGGTCAGGGCCGGCAGGGCGACGCGCACGGCGCCGGAGAACAGATGCGACGCGAAGCTCAGGACGCCCCACAGGCCATCGGCGCCGATGCCACCGTCGCCCACGGGCATGCTGCGAAAGCTGTCGGCCAGCAGCGAAATGAGCTGGAGATGGCCGTTCATCACCAGGAACATCAGGGTGACGAGCATCGTGTAGAACTGGCTGATGACCGGCGTGGTGCCGCCGACACCCGGGTTCACCGTCTCGGCGAAACCCAGGCTCATGGCCTGTGAAAGGAACTGGCCGCCAAACGCCACGGCCTCGAAAACCAGCTTGAGGATGAAGCCCAGCGCCGCGCCGATCAGCACCTGCTGCGACATCACGGCCACGCCCGCGGCCGACAGCGGCCGGATATCCAGCGGCGCCAGCGGGGCCAGCACCATGGTCAGCAGCACGGTCAGACCGAGGCGGATACGCATCGGGATCATCGTCGAGCCAAGTACCGGCGCGACCAGCATGAGCCCGGAGATGCGGGCCAGCGCCCACATGGCGCCGCCGACCCACCCCTCGAGCTGGCCCAGGTCGATCGGCATCAGCGCACCGCCTGAGGCAGGCTCTCGATGAGCGTGCGGGTGAACTGCACCAGCGTACGCAGCATCCACGGGCCGGTGATGATCATCACCAGCGCCATGCAGATCAGCTTCGGGATGAAACTCAGGGTCTGCTCGTTGATCTGGGTCGCGGCCTGGATCATGCCCACCAGCAAGCCCACCGCCAGGGCGGTGAGCAACAGCGGGGCACCGATCAGCATGGCGACGTGCAGCGCCTGCTGGCCGAACGCGATGACCGATTCCGGCGTCACTGGAAGAAGCTCCCCGCCAGCGTGCCGAGCAGCAGTGTCCAGCCGTCGACCAGCACGAACAGCATGATCTTGAACGGCAGCGAGATGATCATCGGCGAGACCATCATCATGCCCATCGACATCAGGACGGAGGCCACGACGAGGTCGATGATCAGGAACGGGATGAACAGCAGGAAGCCCATCTGGAAGGCGGTTTTGAGCTCGCTGGTGACGAAGGCGGGCAGCGCCACGCGATACGGCACGGCGTCCTTGTCGGCGTACGGCTGCTCGCCGGCCAGCCTGGTGAACAGCTGCAGGTCGGGCTCACGCGTCTGCTCGAGCATGAAGTGACGGAACGGTGCGGCCGCCAGCGGCAGCGCGTCCTGCACGGTCATCTGACCGTCCATGTACGGCTTGATCCCGGCGTCATACGCCTTGTTGATCACCGGCGTCATCACGAACAGGGTGAGGAACAGCGACAGCCCCAGGATCACCTGGTTGGGTGGCGTGCTGTTGGTACCCAGCGCCTGGCGCAGGAAACCCAGGACGATGATGATCCGCGTAAACGAGGTCATCATCAGCAGGATCGCCGGCAGCGCGGTGAGCGCCGTCATCAGCGCCAGCATCTGGATCGACAGCGACCAGGTCTGGCCGCCATTGGCGCCCGGCTGCACGTTCAGCAGCTGAATGCCCGGCGGATCCGCCGCGAACGAAGCCAGCGGCAACATCAGCAGCACAAAAAACGCCACCCATGTGCAGCACCTCCTGTAGGAGCCCGCCCCGCGGGCGACGCGAGCCCCCCTCACGACCGCTTCCACTGAGCAAGCACGTCCCGAAACCCACGCATCGCAGGGGCCGCGGGCACGGAAGGATCGTCCGACACCGGCGTCTCCAGCACATGCAACGTACGCAGCCCGCCCGCAGGCGACGCACCCACCAGGATCTGCGTGCCGCCAACCTCCAGCAACATCACTTTTTCCTTGATGCCCACCGGCATCGATTCGATGACGCGGATCTTCCGGCCACCCGGACTCACCCGTGCCTGGGCACGACGAGCCATCCAGCCGACGAAGAAAATGAGCGCCACGACGCCGAGCAGGCTGATCAGGACGCGGACCAGTTCCGCGCCCGAATCGACCGCCGGAGCGGCGACCGGAGCCGCCATCAGGGCGCAGGGAAGGGAGCCACCGGCGAAGGCGGCGACAGTACGGCGCATGGGAATCACCGCAGCTTGCGGACGCGCTCGGCCGGGCTGATCACGTCGGTCAGCCGGATACCGAACTTCTCGTTGATGACCACGACTTCGCCGTGGGCGACCAGCGTACCGTTGACGAAGACGTCCAGCGGCTCACCGGCGGCGCGGTCGAGCTCGACGACGGAGCCCTGGTTGAGCTGCAGCAGGTTGCGGATGCTGATCCTGGTCCGGCCCACTTCCATGGCCATGGTGACCGGCACATCGAGAATGACGTCGAGGTTGACCTCGCTGCCGAGCCCCATGGTCCGGGCCAGGGCGGCATCGGTGCCTTCGATATTGTCGAGCGTGGATTCGTTCATGTCCGTTCCAGAGTGTCGTTACCGGGTTACGGGAGCTATGAAGCAATCCGCGTGCCACGCTGTCGAAACGCTGGAGACTGTAAATTTAGCGTGTTTTTTCAGTGCTTTGAACGACGCTTTCCGGTCACGTCTCGCGCCCGGAAAGTGACGCTCGGCGGAAACCTGACGCTCGACGGCAGTTAGTCACCGAGCCGGTCCATTGACGGCACTTCACGCCAGTACGGGCATCGGCTCCGTCGTGGTCACCGGCATCGCCCTGCCCTCGCCGCGCTTGCGCATCAGCGAATCGAACTGCACCGCCTTGTTGCCGCCGGAGTTGGCCATGCGGCCCCGGAAAATAGGCACGTCTTCGGCAAAGACCGTTGCCGTTTCGGGCAGGCTGATCGGGATGATGTCGCCCTTGCGCAGGTGCAGGAAGTCGCCGATGGTCAGGCGCGCTTCGGCCAGCATCGAGGTGATCTCCACTTCCGCATCGAGAATTTCCTCGTGCAGGTTCTGGATCCAGCGCTCATCGCGCTCGGCCCGGTCGCTCTGCACACCGGCATCGAGCAGTTCACGGATCGGCTCAACCATGGAATACGGCAGCGTGAGATGGACTTCACCGCCGCCGCCGTCGAGCTCGATATGGAAGCGCGACACCACCACCGTCTCGGTCGGGCTGACGATGTTGGCGAACTGCGGGTTGATCTCGGAATTGAGGAACTCGAACTGCATCTTGAGGACCGGCGCCCATGCTTCCGCCATGGCCGAAAAGGCCTCCGCCAGCACGATCTGGATCACGCGGTTCTCGGTCGGCGTGAAGTCGCGGCCCTCGATACGCGCGTGGTAGCGGCCGTCACCACCGAAGAAGTTGTCGATCACCGTGAACACCAGGCGCGGCTCGAACACCATCAGCGCGGTACCGCGCAGCGGCTTGATGCGAATGAGGTTGAGATTGCTCGGCACCGCCAGCGAGTGAACGTATTCGTTGAACTTGGTCATCTTCACGCCAAGCACCGACACTTCGCAGGACTTGCGCAGCACGTTGAACAGGTTGGCGCGGAAATACCGGGCGAAACGGTCGTTGACCATCTCCAGCGTAGGCAGACGCCCGCGCACGATACGGTCCTGCTGGGTGAAATCGTATTCGTGAACACCGCCCGGTGGCGGCAGCTCGACCTCGGTTTCGACGGCACCGCCTTCCACACCCGCGAGCAGGGCGTCGATTTCTTCCTGGGTGAGAATGTCGCTCATGGCTGCGGGTGTCCCGTCACTGCATGATGAAGCTGGTGAAATAGACCGCGTCCACCCCGGGGCGACCGATCTTTTCCTTCAGCACGCGCTGAATCTCGGCGAGCGCGGCGGCCTGCAGCTTCTGCTTGCCCTTGACGTCGGACAGGGACTTCACGTCCTGCGCGGAGAACAGCATCAGCAAGGCATTGCGGATCTCGGGATCGGCTTCCTTCGCCGCGGCGATCGCCTCCGGGTCGTGGGACATGACGTTCACACCGACCTGAAGGAAACGCAGCGCCGCCTCGTCCTGGAAATTGACCACGAAGGCCGGATCCAGCTGCAGATAAACCGCGGGTTTGGCCTTGGCCGCCGCGGCGGCATCGGCCGCACTCGTCTTGCCGTGGCCGCCCTTCATCAGAAACCAGCCGCCCGCACCGCCCGCCGCCAGCACGATGACCGCGCCGATGATCAGCAACTTGCCCTTGCCTTTCTTCTTTACGGGAGCGCCTTCGGGCGCGTCCATCTGTGCTGCGGCCATGCGTGAAAAACCTCTGTGATGCGAATGCGATGTCGTCGTTGCCCGATGGGCTCATGGGTATTGTTGCAAGCGACGTGCCATGTGCGTACATGTAGCGCGATGCGCATCCCGCCTCGCGTCGTGCCGTCGTCGCCCCGAATACGCGCTGTCGCCGCGACGATGAATTGACGCGCGCCAATTCGTCGTCACCCAATCGATCGTCAGGCCACTTCGTCGACGAGACCGCGGGATACGCGCGAGGTCGCCAGTGTGACCGTCGCGCCCTGTGCATCGTCCGCGCCACCCTGCCCCGCGCCGCCGTTGCCGGTATGCCCGTCATCCTGCCCGTTCTGGCGCTGACCCACGTCGGTCTGGCCGAGCGACAGGCCGTGATGCGCCAGCATCGTGTCGAGCTGCGAGAGCGTCTGCTGGACGGCATGCACCGCTGCCGGGTGCTGCGCCATGATCGCGACATTGACCTTGCCGCCGTCGACATTCACGCGGACGTCCATGCTGCCCAGCTCTTCGGGGTGCAACTTGATCCGCGCTTCCTTGACGTCACCACCGCCCATCCAGGCGATCTGCTCGCCCAGTTCCTGGGCGAACTGCGGCGAGGTGGCGGCCTGTGTGGCCTGTACCTGCAAGGCCGCGCCGTCCACCGGTGCCAGACCGGGCGTGTGGGTCAGCGGCATCGGGCTGGTCGTCGGATCGGAAGGCGACGCCGCGTCCTCCTTTCCCGTGCCCACGGTCACCGTGCGCGCGGCCAGAAGCGCAGCCAGCGGGGATCCGGCGGCCGTCGACGCGGTCGCATCGGCAAGGGCACCGGCGCCCTCGGTCGACGCCAGCATCGCACCCTTGCCGTCGCCACCGGTCACGGCGGCAGCGGCAGCGTTCGGCAGACCCATGGCCAACGCGCCAGCGCTGAGATCGCCCGTCTTCCCGGCGGCGCCCTTCAGGGCACCCAGCGTCTTCGACGCCAGTTCGGTCACCTTGGGCGGTACGCCGATCAGGGCGAGCATCGTGCTGGCAATGGACGTGTCGTTGTTGTCGGACGTGTCGTCCTTCTTCGCGTCATCCTGATTGGCGGTCTTATCCGCTTTCGTGCTCGTAACCTTGCCGTCATCGGCTTTGGCAGACGTCGTGCTCTTGTCGTCGCGATCGTCGGCGCTGTCGTCCTTCGCCTTGTGCGTGTCGGACGGTGCGTTGCCGCGGCTGCTGGCATGGGCGTCAGCCGCATGCGGCCTGACCGTGCCGCCGGCGCCGGCGTGCGCCTGGGCATGCGCGCTGTCGAGCACCGCGTCGAAGCGCTTCGACGGGGTCGTGTCGTCGTTCGCCCTGGCCGTCGCGTTCGACGCGGACGTGGGTGCCTGGCTGACCGGGCGGGCGAGGTTGAGGGCGACAGTAGCGTTATTCATGCGGTGCTTCCGGTGAGATCATGCCGAACCCCTCGGGTTACGGCGGTACTGCGAGCGCTCGTCGGCCTGTTCCTGCTCCCGACGATCCTGTGACTTACGTTCCTGGTCGCGATACCTGGTGGTCACCGACTCGAGCGCCTTGGCACGGCCGCGGGCCTCCGCCCACGACTGGCGCGCTCGTTCGAGCCCCTGCTCACGACGCTGGACTTCGCTCATCTGCTGCACGATGGCCATGTCGATCTTCTGCAGGAACTGCTGCCGGTTGAGCAACGCGCTGACGCCGATGCCATCGGGCATCGCCGCGTACTCGTTGCGATAGCGACGTAGCTCGGCCAGCTGCTGTTCGCTCTCGGCAAGCGTCCGCTGGTGCGTGGCGAGCGCACGCGTCGCGTCCTCCGCCTTCTCGGCGGCGATATCGACAACGGGTTGCAGGCGGTCGGCACGCGAGGCCATCAGTTAGTCCTCGCGACATCGACGAGGCCGGCTTCCGCATCGGCCAGATCCACCGGCACATCGGTTTCCTGCTGCAGGAAGGCCGAAAGACGCGGATACAAGGCAATCGCTTCGTCCGTACGCGGATCGCTGCCCTTCTGGTACGCCCCCACCGCGATGAGGTCGCGCTGCTGGCGATACGCCGAATACACCTGGCGGAAGCGCTGGGCGGAACGCATGTGATCCTTGCTGACGACCGCCGGCATGACGCGGCTGATCGACGCTTCGATGTCGATCGCCGGGTAATGACCGGCTTCCGCCATGTCGCGCGACAAGACGATATGACCGTCGAGAATGGCGCGCGCGGAGTCGGCGATCGGATCGTGGCGGTAATCGTCGCCTTCGGTGAGCACGGTGTAGAACGCCGTGATCGAGCCGCGACCTTCCGCGTCGTTGCCCGCGCGCTCCACCAGCGCCGGCAACATCGCGAATACGGACGGCGGATAACCTTTGGTGGCCGGCGGTTCGCCGATCGCGAGCGCGATCTCGCGCTGCGCCTGGGCATAACGGGTGAGCGAATCCATCAGCAGCAGCACGCGTTTGCCCTGGTCCCGAAAATGCTCCGCCACGGCGGTCGCGACCTGAGCGCCACGCAGGCGACTGAGCGGCGGCGCGTCCGCGGGGGCGGCGACGACCACCGCGCGACGGCGGCCTTCCTCGCCCAGCGTATGGTCGACAAATTCCTTTACTTCGCGGCCTCGTTCGCCGATCAGGCCGACCACGACGACGTCGGCGTCGGTGAAACGGGTCATCATGCCCATCAGCGTCGACTTGCCGACGCCGGAACCGGCGAACAGGCCGATACGCTGGCCGCGACCGACGGTCAACAACGAATTGATCGCACGCACGCCGACATCGAGCGGCGTATCGATCGGCTGGCGCAGCATCGGGTTGATCGGGTCGCGGCGCAGCGGTACCCGGTCGCGCGCCAGCAACGGACCCTGACCGTCGAGCGGGACGCCGTCGGGGCCGATGACACGGCCGAGCAGCGAATCACCGACGGGAATGCCCGACACGGCAGCCACCGGCGTGACGCGCGCATTGGGCAGCACACCGTGCATTTCACCGGTGGGCATCAGCAGAAGCCGGCCATCGGAAAAACCGACCACTTCCGTTTCGAGCTGTTTGCCGTTCGCCGAGGTCACCATGCAGCGGGCACCGACGGGCGCTTCGCAGCCGACGGCCTCGAGCGTAAGCCCGACGACGCGACGAAGCTTACCTTCGGCCTGCATCGGGGCAACGCCTTCGGCGCTCGCGCGCTGCGCCGCGAGCGATTGGCGCCAGTGCGCGACGCGTCCGGCGGTATGCGATTCGGCGTTCATGCCCGTTCGTCCAGCGCATCGGCTTCCGCCTCTTCGACACGGCCTTCCAGCACGCTGTCGATCACCGCGGCCAGTCGCGTCCGGAGGCGCGCGTCCACGCGCGAGTGCTCGCTCTCCAGGCGCACGTCACCGCGCTCGAGTGCGGCGTCGTCGACGATCGAACCCTCGTGATCGACCGACGACCGGTGCTCACGCACGATCGCCGCATCCGCCGGGTTGAGGTGAATCTTCAGCTGACGGCTGCCAGCCGGCAGCACGTCGACGGCCTGACGAACCACGTCGACGATCTTTTCGGGGCGCGTCGCGATCTCATATCCCAGCACGCGCTCGGCGATGACGGTGGCGAGCACGGCGAGATCACCGGCGACGTCGGCGTCGAGATCCGCGAACGGGCGCTCCACGGCGGCGAACAAGGCGTCGAGACGCGCGACCTGTGCATCCAGTTCGCGCTTCGCCATCGCACGACCTTCGCTCAGGCCGGCATGAAAACCCTCTTCGCGAGCCTGGCGCTCGATCGCTTCGATCTCGGCCACGGTCGGCCGGTGCGGACCATCGTCCTCCTGCTCGACGACCTCGCGCGGATCGGGACCACCCACGACGGGCAGCTCCCAGCGTTCGAACTGGTCGACGCGCTCGCGGGCGAGGATCGAGGTAAGGCTCATCAGACGAACTCTTCCCCGCCACCGGCGAGATTGATCTGGCCCGCGTCAGCCAGGCGGCGCGCGGTAGCCAGCACTTCCTTCTGTGCCGCATCCACCTCGGAGAGACGGACCGGACCCTTGACCTCGAGGTCGTCGCGCAGCATGTCGGCCGCACGCTTGGACATGTTGGCGAAGATCTTCTCGCGAATGGCCACCTCGGCACCCTTGAGGGCCGTGATGAGGCGCGCCGAAGGCACTTCGCGCAGCAGCGTCTGCATGCTGCGATCGTCGAGGTCGGCGAGGTCGTCGAAGACGAACATCAGTTCTTCGATGCGCTCACCCAGGCCCGAATCGATGCCGCGGATCGACGCCATGAGTTCGGCCTCACGCGAGGTTTCCATCGCGTTGAGGATATCCGCGGCCGCCTTGAGGCCACCGACGGTCGCCGACTTCAGTTTGTTGGAATTGCCGGAGAACTGGCGTTCCATGATTTCGTCGAGTTCGTTGAGCGCGTGCGGCTGCACACCGTCGAGTGTGGCGATACGCATCACCACGTCGCTGCGCGTACGGCCTGGCAGGTAGCCGATGACTTCGGCGGCCTGATCGGACTCGAGATGCGCCATCACCAGCGCGATGATCTGCGGATGTTCCTGCCCGATCATCTCGGCGATGGCACGGCTTTCCATCCACTTCAGCGATTCGAGACCCTTGCTGCTGCGACCGAGCAGGATGCGGTCGATGAGACCGCCGGCCTTGTTCTCACCCAGTGCGTTGACGAGGATGCGGCGGATGTATTCCTCGGTGCCCACGCCGATCGACGTATGCTGACCGACGTCTTCCTGAAGCTTGGTGAGCACCAGCTCGACCTGCTCCTTGCTGACGTTCTTCAGCGCGGCCATCGCCGAGCCCACGGCCTGCACGTCGCGTGCGCCGAGGTGTTTGAGGATGGACGCGGCGTCTTCTTCACCCAGGGTGAGAAGCAGGATCGCCGCCTTTTGTGCGCCCGTCAGGGCTTCTTTCGACTCAGCTGCCATCGTCGGATACCCAGCTCTTCACGACCTGCGCGATCTGCTTCGGATTTTCGGCGGCCATACGCTTGGCAAGACCCACCTTCTGTTCGTAAGCCAGCAGCGCGGGCGAGCCCAGCTGCGGCGAGGACGTGCTGACGCGATCCGGCGACATGTCGTCGTCATCCACCATGACCGACACCGAAGGCATCGGACCGGCGAGCGCGACGTTGTTCATGGCGATCGGCGCGGGCTTCAGCAGCCCCTTGAGAATCGGGCGCAGGACGAAGAAGCCGACGATCAGCGCGATCATCACGCCCAGCCCCTGCTTGATCAGGTCGAGCATGCCGGGACGCTCGTAGAACGGCATGCCCTGCGGCTCTTCCTCGGCGACGGCGGCACGGAACGGCTCGTTGATGACGCTGACGCTGTCACCCCGGTCCGCGCTGAAGCCCACCGCGTTCTTGGTCAGTTCGGTCAGGCGGGTCAGCTCTTCCGGCGTGAACGACACGCTCTTCATCTTTCCGTCTTTGTCCGGCACCTGCTTGTTGTCCACGACCACGGCCACCGACAGACGCGCCACCTTGCCGGCGGGGTCCGTGACATGGCTGACGGTGCGGTCGAGTTCGTAATTGCGCGTCGCGTTCTGCGACTGCTGCGTCGGCGTGGCGGCGGTCTGCGTGCTGGCGTTCTGGCCGGCGGCGGGCTTGCCGTTACCGGCGGCCGGGTTGGCCGCCGTCGGGTTACCACCGGTGTTCGGCGGCTGGTTGCTCAGCGCACCGGGCACACCGGCGTTGCCGTTCGGCTCGGTACGCGTGTCGCTGCTGGTCTGTTCGCTGCGCAGCGCCGGGTTCTCGTGGTTGAACACCTCGCTGGCCTTCTCCGTCTGCGAGAAGTCCAGGTCGGCGAAGACCTGGGCACGCACCTTACCCGCACCGACGAGCGGCGTGAGCAGGTCTTCGACGCGCTGCGTGTAGGTGGCTTCGATGCGATTGGACAGGCGAAGGCGGCTGTCGCCGATCGCGGAGGCGCTGTCCGGGTCGCTGACGGTGAGCAGGTTGCCGGTCTGATCGATCACCGACACCTGGCGCGTATCGAGGTCCGGCACGCTGGCAGCCACGAGATGAACGATGGCGGCCACCTGGCCCTGATCCAGCTGGCGACCGGGATAAAGCGACACGACCACCGACGCCGAAGCCGGCTTGTTGTCGCGCACGAAGGCGGAGGGCTTCGGCAGCGCGAGGTGCACGCGCGCGCCACGTACCGACTGCAGGCCCGCGATGGTGTTGGAGAGATCCGTTTCGAGCAGCGACTGGTAGCGCGAGCGCTCAGCCATATCGCTCATGCCGAACGGCGAATCGGCCTGCGGCAGCGCGGCGGCGGCACTGCCCTGCGGAAGACCCTGGCCCGCCAGCTTGAGGCGCACGCCGGCGACGTCGGCGGCCGGGACGAAGATGGAACTGCCGTCCGTGCTGAGCGTGTAAGGGGTATTGCCGGCCTGCAGCGCCTGCGTGACCGCGGCGGCGTCCTTCTGCTCGAGGCCGCCGTAAAGCAGACCGTAGTTCGGTGCGCGCGACCACATGACCGCGGCGATACCGATCGCCACCGCACCCGCGATACCGGCAAGCATGAAGAGCTGACGGGCGGCCGGCGTCTGCGACAGGGACTTCAAAGAGTCCATGCGCGAGGCCGTGCTGCTATCCGTGGTGGCGACGCCGTTATCTGCCATGGGGAAACTCGAATCCTGTGAGGTTGCTCATGCCGGATCGGATCAACGCGATCAGATCGACATGTTCATGATTTCTTTGTACGCATCGACCATCTTGTTGCGCACTTCGGTCATGGCACGGAAGGAGAGATCCGCCTTCTGGCCCTGAATCATCACTTGCGCCAGATCGATACCCGGGTCCCCGCGCTCGAATGCCGACGCCATCTGCGATGCCTTGGCCTGCGACTGCGCGACACCGTCGATCGACTGTTTGAGCACGTCACCGAAGGAACCTTTCGCCGCCTGCCCCGTTTCGCCGACACCCCGGATCGCGGGCATCTCGGTCTGCGCGCTGATGCGGCGCATCTGGAGCAGCAGGCTGTTCACATCGATCGTGGTCATGACGGTTTTCCAACGCGTTATCGGCTTACCGACACCCGATGCACGAGGTGTGCCAAACCGACGCGACTCAACCGGCCTGCACGGTTTCCGACAGGCCGTACTTGCGCAGCTTCTCGACCAGCGTGGTGCGCTGGACGCGCAGCAGCTTGGCCGCATGGGCAACGACACCGTTGGCCGAGTTCAGCGCCTGACGGATCAGACCGATCTCGATACCCGCCAGGTGGTCCTTCAGGTCGAGGCCACCGAGCGGCAGCACCGCCGGATCGCTGTCGCCGGAGAAACCGAAGGTCTCGACCACCGGCTCCGGCTCGGCTTCCATCATCGCGATGAGTGCCGCACCCGATACTTCCTCGATCGGCAGTGCGCCCCGGTACTTTTCCGGCAGGTCGGCCGCGCGGACCTCGCCCTGCGGCATGAGGATGGCCATACGCTCGACCAGGTTGGACAGCTCACGCACGTTGCCCGGCCACGGGTGACGGCACAGGGCGGTCATGGCGCTCGGCGCGAAGCGCACCGAGGTCAGACCACGCTGCAGCAGGCGCTGGTTGAACTCGGCGATCAGGGCCGGCAGGTCTTCGAGGCGCTGGCGCAGGGCCGGCATTTCCAGCGGGAACACGCTCAGGCGATAGAACAGGTCCTCCCGGAAACCGCCGCGCTCGATGGCACCTTCGAGGTCGCGATGGGTCGCGGCGATGATGCGCACGTCGCAGCGCTGCGGGCGGTTACCGCCGACGCGCTCGAAAACGCGCTCCTGCAGGACGCGCAACAGCTTCACCTGCATCGGCAGGCTCATGTCGCCGATTTCATCGAGGAACAGCGTGCCGCCCTCGGCCATTTCGAAACGACCCTTGCGGGTGCTGATCGCGCCGGTGAACGCGCCCTTCTCGTGACCGAACAGTTCGCTTTCGAGCAGTTCCGCCGGAATGGCGCCGCAGTTGATCGCGACGAACGGCTTGTCGCGACGCGGCGAGCAGTCGTGAATGGTGCGGGCGACCAGCTCTTTACCGCTGCCGGACTCACCCAGCACGAGGACGCTCGAATCGAACGGCGCCACCTGGCGGATCAGCGCGTTGACGCGCTGCATCGGACCGGACTGGCCGACGAAGCGCAGGTGGTTCTGGACCGGCTGCATGCGCGACTGCAGGGTGCGCAGGGCTTCAGACAGACGCTCGTAGCGGAGCGGCATGTCGATCAGCTCGACGTTGAGGCTCTGCGCGTCGTCGCCGGCGATCAGCGCGCTGGCGACCGGGGAATCGGCCGAGACCAGGAGCGGCAGGTTGCGGCCGTGGCGACCCAGGGCAGCCAGATAGCCTTCGAGTTCGGCTTCGTCTTCCACCGTACCGACATAAGCGGCGCGCCAGCCTTCGGCGGCGTCCGCAGCCTGCATGCGGTGAGCGAGCACGGGACGGTAACCCAGGAAAGCCAGCGCGGAAGCGACGGTTTCAGCGCGCGATGCGTCGGATTCGACGACGAGAAAGTTGGAAGACTTCATCCTGAGATACCTCACGTTGCGTGTGATCGAAGGCCCGTGAGCGGGTTCGCGATGGAATCCCGTCGCCTTCGTTGCAAGGTATCAATCAAGGAGCGTGCCAACGCCGGAATTCTGGCGCCACAAGGCCGAGATTCACGTAAGTACGGGGCTTTCGAAGGTGTGAGGAAAACCTTTTCGGCAAGTGATGACGACGTGAGGGCGCCCCTTGGTGTCAGCCCTGACAACACGCGTCACGAATGTGACGCAGGACGCCACGCGACGTTCCTACGTCACGTGACGTAAAAGGTCACTTCACTCTCCCCATCCGTCCTGAGGCCGTGCGTGGGCTCGTGCTTCGGCCACCTGGCGGCGGTGCTGGCGGAACACCAGTCGCTCGATACCGTCGCGGACGGACTCCGTCAGGCCCTCGAAGGCGATGAAGCCCTTGCCGTCCGTGGGACCGGCGAGGCGAACGCCCGGCAGCTCCAGCGGGAGGGCCCGGCACACGTCGAAATGCAGCTTCAGCATGACCGGGGTGCCCACGGCGGGCAGGCCGTCCCATGGCAAGGCGGCGCCCGCGGCGTTCACGCGGACCGGAATGCGGGGAGGCAGGACGGACTGGGGCAGGAGGAGCCGGTTGACGATCTCCATCAGGACGTTGAGCTTGGCGTCCAGACGGGCCACTTCCTGGGTCAGGGGGCTGTCGTCCTCGCCAGTGTCGCTGCGCCGGTCCATGAGGGCGGACACGGCGACCAGGACATTGGTGTTGCGGTCGTTGATCAAGGCCAGCGCGGCCGGATCGGGACGCTCGGTGATCTCACAGGTGGCGTGAAACCGGGAATCCCAGGCTACGCGATCGGAGAATGCCTTCCACGCTTCGTCAGTCATCCGTCCGTCCCCGCCAAAGGATGTGTCGATCAGAACGAATTATACGCGGCGACGGCGCGGCGAACCCGACGGGACGTGTCCCACTGCGCCGCGGTCTCGTCGCGAGCCGCCGAGACGAGGTCCTTGATCAGGCCATCCAGCAACATGATGGACTTCAGCGACTCGAGCGTTTCGGGGGCCGGACGCATGCTCCCCTGCCGCAGGACAGGCTCGCGCTGGGCTTCGAGTTCGGTGAGCTCATCCCAGCGACCTTCGCTGGCGGCCGCATGCATGGACTCGGTCAGGTCGAGGACGCGCGGGAGGTCGCACCAGAGGGTGTCGTTCATGCGCCTGCTCCGGCGAGCTGACGAGCCTCGACCGGGATGGCCACCCAGCTGTCGCGGATCTGCCCGAGCAGGCGCGCGACTTCTTCGAGGGCTTCGGCGTCGTTATGCAGATTGGCGTGTACGAGACGGCGGCTCATATAGTCGTACAGGGCGTCCAGCTGGGAAACCAGCGGCGTGGCCACGTCGTGATTGAGGCCCGACTGGAGACCGCCGACGATTTCGATCGTCTTCGAGATGGCCTCGCCCTTGCCCGCGACGTTGCCCGTAGCCATGCACGCCAGCGCCAGGCGAATGCGTTCCAGACCGCCATCCATGAGCATGGTGATGAGACCGTGCGAGTCGGCCTGCTCGAGGCCGCCACCGGTGCGGACCTGCTGGTAGGCGCCAGCGCCGCGGGAGTATCCAAGTGCCATGTGGGTTTCCTGTCCTGCGATCAGGACGATTTGGTCAGCGCGTCGAACTGCTGCGTGAGGTAGCTGCTGGTGCTGCTGAGTTTGGTCATCATGGTGTCGAGCGCCGTGTACTGCGTGGTCAGGCGCTTCGTGTAGTCGGTCATGGTCGAGTCCCAGGCGGTCTGCTGATCGGCCAGGTCCTTGAGCTTGGCATTCAGATTGGTGGTGCGCTGGGTCAGGATGCCGCTGGACGAGGTCCAGCCGGTGACCAGCTTGTCGAGTTTCGGCGCGATACCGTTGGTGCCGCTCAGCAGGTCCTTCACGCCACTCGGGTTCGAGCTCAGCGCGGAGCTCAGCTTCGTGGTGTCGAACTTCAGCGTGCCGTCGACCTGGAAAGACACACCCAGGTCGCTGAGCGAGCGCGGGCTGGCGGTGGCGCCAGTCAGTTGCGAACCCAGCAGCTGGGAGACCTGACTCTTGATCGAATTGACCGTGGCATCGCCGATCAGGGCGCCGACCTGCTGGTTGGTCGCGTCGTACTTGGTCAGCGTGCTGTAGGTCGAAACGAAGGAGTTATAGGCGGTGACCAGCGACTGCATCGCCGTGCTGACCGAGCTGGTGTCGTTGCTGATGGTGATGCTGCTCGAGCCGGTCTTGGCAAGCGACAGTGTCACGCCGTCGATCGCCGTCGAGGTCGTATTGGTGGGGCTGCTGGCCGCCGTGCCGTCGACCGTGAACAAGGCGTCCTGCGCCTTGATGGTCGGGGTATCCGTCGCGGGATCGAAATCCAGCTGCGCCAGGCCGCCGTCGCCGCCACTGGAGGTGACCGTGAACGCGTTGGCCGCACCGGTGGTCTGCGAGGTCAGCACCAGATGCGCGCCGTCGGTACCGGTGACGATGCTGGCGGTGACGCCGGGATTGGACTTGGAGTTGTTGATCGCGTCGCGCACGTCCTGCAGCGTGTTCGCCGGCGAGGCGATATCGACGCTCATGGACTTGTCACCCACCGCGATGCTCAGGGTGCCCGTGCCGACCTCGGTCGTCCTGGCGCTGGCGAACGCGCCCGACGTGGTCTTCTGCGAGGTAGCGAGCTGGGTAACGGCGATGTTGTAGACGTTGGCCTTGGCCGTGGAATCCGTCGTCGCCGAGAGGACGGTGGAGTCGCCGATCGAGGTCTTCAGCGTGGAGAACGCGGTACCGTCGGTCAGGGACTTGATGGCGGCCTGCAAGCTCGTCAGGGACGAGGTGAAATTGCCGATCGCCGAAATCTGGGTGCTGGTGCTGGTCTGAGCCGTCGAGATCTGACTGTCCTTCGCCGCACGCTTGTTGTTCACAAGGTTCGTAACGATGGACGCGACGTCGATGGAGCTGGATCCGAGCGTAACGGTGCTGCTACTGGTGGCCATGAGACTCTCCGTGAAGACGCCTCACTGCCCGGGGCGCCAATTTGTCGACGGCTGACCCCCAGTGGGAGCCAGCCGTGGACAACTAAGCAATTACCCTGCCAACCCGGGGATGCCCCGGGATGGCGGTGTCACCATTACTGGAGGAGCTTGGTAACGATCTGCTGGCTCTGGTTGGCCTGGGCGAGGACCGAGACGCCGGCCTGCTGCAGGATCTGAGCCGAGGACATGTTCGCCGTTTCCTGAGCGAAGTCGGCGTCGGTGATGGCCGACTTCGACGAGGTCAGGTTCTGCGAGATGTTCTGCAGGTTGGAGATGGTCGACTCGAAGCGGTTCTGCACCGCGCCGAGGGTGGAGCGCAGATCGGAAACCGACTGCAGGGCGGCATCGATGCGGTTGATCGTCTTGTTCGCATCGTCGACCGTCTTGACGCTGGAATCGGCCAGGGTCGAGGTCGTGCTGACGGCCTGCGTCGTGATGCCGAGCGTACCGGCCTGCGTACCGCTGACGGTGTAACCCGTGGCCGAGGAGATCGTCAGGCTCTTGCCATCCGAGCTCACGTAGGCGCTGATGCCCGAACCCGACTTCGAGTTGACGGCGTCGGCGAGGCCCTGAGCATCCTTGTACGTGCCGGCGAGCGAGAAGTTGGTGCCGTCGGCGAGCTGGATGCTGGCGCCAGCCGCACCCGCAGCGATGGTCAGGGACTTGGCATCGCCCGCCTTCACGGCGTCCGTACCGGCAACAGCCGTGCCGGTGCCGAAGATGGCGGCGCCAGCGCCCGTCGGGGCCGGAGCCGCACCCGCACCGGCGGTGCCGGCGGTGAAGACGACCTTGCCGCCCGCGGCGGACACGGCGACCGACGTATCGCCGGCGCTCGTGAGCTGGGCCTGGATCGCCGCAGCCGTCGCGCTGCCATCGGTGTCACCCGACAGATCGGTGTTCAGCGTGATGTTGGTGTTGCCGACCTTGAAGGTCTTGGCAGCGGCACCCGTGTAGTTGGCACCGGTGAAAGCGTCGGACGTGAAGGTGCCCTTGGTGGCGGCGGCATCGGCGGCGACGGTGAAGTTGGACGAGACGTCGACCGTCTGCGAAGCCAGCTGACCGACCTGATTGGACTTCATGCCCTTGTCGAGGCCGACGGTGATCACTTCACCGACGTTGGCACCGACCTGGAAGCTGAGGTTCTGGGCGGAACCGTCCAGGACCTTCATGCCGTTGAAGTTGGTCTGCGTGGCGATACGCGTGACTTCCGACAGACGCTGCTGGACTTCGGCGTCGAGTGCCGCGCGGTCCGAAGACGAGTTGGAAGCGTTGGTCGACTGAACGGCCAGTTCGCGGATGCGCTGCAGGTTGTTCGTGACTTCGTCGAGGGCCGATTCGGTGGTCTGCGACAGCGAGATACCGTCATTGGCGTTCTGCACGGCGCGGTTCAGGCCGTTGATCTGCGTCGTGAAGCGGGTCGAGATCGCGAGGCCGGCGGCGTCGTCCTTCGCGCTGTTGATGCGGTTACCCGACGACAGGCGCTCGATCGCGGACGAGAGCTTCGTCTGCGAGGTGCTCAGGTTACGCTGAGCATTCAGCGACATGATGTTGGTGTTGATGGTCAGTGCCATGGGATTGATCCTTTTTAAGCGGAACCGAAATGCCGGAGGTTGTGCGGCGTAGTCCGGCGGGGTTCCGTGAAGGAAGCCTTCCGCCTCAGAGAGGTTTACGGCACGCCGGGAGGAAACTTGAGAACTTTTTCTACCTGTCAACAACTTTCTTGATCGAAACCGTGTAGGCGGTGACGCCCAGGCTCCGTCAGTCAATTTATCGGCAGGGTCGGCTCCGGGTTTAGGGTCAATTTCACAACGCCAGATACGTCGATTCGGCAGCGGAAGTTCGCGCCCCGGCGGACTCGCGGGGGCGCCTGAGCCTGTGCCGCCTGGCCGTGGAATTACTCCAGCAATTTGAGGATGAGCTGTTGAGACGAATTGGCCTGTGCGAGCACCGAGACACCCGATTGCTGAAGGATCATGGCCATCGTCTTCTTTGCGGTCTCCTCCGCGATGTCGGAATCCATGATGGTGCTGCGCGACTCCGTCATGTTCTGCCGGATGCTGTCGAGGTTGCGAATGGTGGACTCCAGGCGATTCTGCACGGCACCCAGCGTGGACCGGGTCGAGCTGACCGATTCCAGTGACGCGTCGACGCGCGCCACCAGGGCGTATGCCGCATCTCGCGTAAGCACCGAGCCATCGGCCAGGGATGTCGTGGTGTCCATGGCGTAATCACTGGAAAATCCGAGCTTGCCTGCCAGAGCCCCCGACACGCTGACGGCCGACCGCGAATCGAAACGTAACGATCCGTTTTCACCGACAAAGGCGGAGAGACCGCTTCGTCCGTTGGCATTGATGGCATCGGCGACGCTTTGCGTGTCCCGGAACGATCCGATGATGTCGACGCGCTCGCCGCTGCCATTGGTAAATGAAAGATCGCCTTTAGCCAGGCTGAGGCGGTCGCCCCCTACCCTCACGATGTCGAGTTTGTCGCCGTTGGCGGCAACCCTGAAGTCACGACCGAGCTTGCCTTCGAGAAAGCCACGCGCAGTGTCGACGGCGTCGCCTTTATAGAGCGACCAGTCGACCCTGACGCCATCGTAGTCCACCGTACCCAGGCTCTTCCCGTTGGCATTGCTCCAGTCCTTCGCAGGATCCTGCGTGAACGCGTAAGGCTTGGAGACGAACGCCGATGCGATATCCACCGAGCCACTCGCTACCTGACCGACCTGATCCGCACGCATACCCAGCCCAAGGCCCACCTGAATCACTTCGCCCACGTTGGCGCCGACCTGGAAGGTGAAGCGCGAGCCGCTTCCGTCCAGTACTTTCATGCCATTGAAATTGGTTTGTGTGGCGATGCGGGTGATTTCTTCGAGGCGTTCGACCACCTCGTTGTTGAGGGCGCGCCGGTCCACACCGGAGTTCGAGCCGTTGGCCGACTGCAACGCCAGTTCGCGGATGCGCTGCAGGTTGGCCGTTACCTCGTCGAGCGCCGCCTCACTGGTCTGCGACAGCGAGATGCCGTCGCTGGCGTTCCGACGGGCTTGTGCGAGACCGTTGATCTGCGTGGTGAAGCGTGTCGCGATAGCGAGACCGGCGGCGTCGTCCTTTGCGCTGTTGATGCGTTTGCCCGAGGTGATGCGCTGCATGGCCTCGGCCAGCCTGCTCTGGGTCATGCCGAGGTGTCGCTGTGCGTTGAGCGACGCCATGTTGGTACTGATAGTGAGAGCCATGAGAATGTCCTTCTCTCGTGGCGGGCACGCCGCTTACGCGACGGCGTCGCGTGCCCGCTAAAAGGGAATTCGCCGTAAGAGGTGATCGGCGATTTGCAGGCGGGCTAGTGACGGCGGTGGATGAGTTTGATGTAGGGCCCGGAGGAAGATGAGTCCGGATTTCGCGCACTAAAAAGGCGGCCTTGCGGCCGCCTTGAAATGTCGCAAATGCGAACGTCGAGGCGCGTTCTATTTCAGGTAATTGAACAGCGACAGATTCTGCATCTTCACGTAGGCCTGCTGTGCGGCATCTAGCGCCGTCTGCTGCTGGGTGTATTTACTGGCTGCACTCGCGTAGTCCAGCTCGGTCAGATCCGACAAGGTGCTGTCATAAGAAAGCTTGACGTCGGAACCGATGTCCGACTGCTGGTCGAGCGTGTTCATGCGTGCGCCGATCTTGGTACGCGTGTTCAGCAGGCTGGTGGCCGCCTGGTCGAGATTCTGCAGCTGGGCGTTGACCTGATTGTTCATCGCCGCGCCGCCGCCGGGCGCTTCGAACGCACTGATGATGCCGGCGATGGTCGAGAACACGTCCTGCGACGACGACGGACCTACACTGAACGAATCGCCCGCCGCAGGGGTACCGGTGACATTGAGCTGCGCGCCCTTGAAGCTGATCGTGCCGCTGGTACCGGTATACGTGCCGGTCGACAGAGGCGTGCCCGTGGGATCGGCCGCGTCATGAATCTCGTAGGTGGTCGCCGAGGTGAAGTTGACGGTGTAATTACCGCCGTCCCACTGCGTGGCATCCGTGACCGAGGTTGCGCCGACAACGGCGCTTCCCGTGTTCGTTGCACCCGCGGTCGTCACGAACGTGCCATTGCCGCCGCGGATCGACATGAAGACGTCATCGCCACTGTCGCCCGTCGCAACCTGGAGGCCGGCGGCCGCTGCGACCATCCGCTGGGTCTGGTCGCCACCGTAGCTCACCGACAGGCCGTCGATCGTGAACGGCTGCGTGGTGGTACGGCTACCGGCGAAGATGTATTCGCCCTGGCCGTCCTTGCTGTTGCCGAGCGCGACAAGCTGATTCAGCGTCTGTCGCAGCTCGGTGGCGATGGACTGGCGGGATTCGTCGGTCTGCGTGCCGTTCACGCCTTCCAGCGTGATGGACCGGATCCGGTCGAGGATATTGCCGGCCGAGGTGAGTGCGGTTTCTTCCGTCGACAGTCGCGTCGTCGCCGAGTTGATGTTGCGCGTGTACTGATCGTTCTGGGCGCTGGCCGAGCTGACGTCGACGGCGCGCGCGGCGGCCGCCGGATTATCGGACGGCGTCTGGATGGCCTTGCCGTTGCCCAGGGCAAGCTGGGTCTGCGACAGCTGATACTGGCGATCCAGCATCTGGTTGACCGCTTGCTGTGCACCCCATGAAGTCGAAATACGCATGAGTTATCCGTGTACCGCGCTCAGGAGGGACTGAAAGATGGTGTTCGCCGTGGTGATGACCTGGGCGGATGCCGAGTAGGCCTGCTGAAAACGCAACAGATTGGCCGCTTCTTCATCCATGTTCACACCGGACAGGCTTTGCTGCGCCGCCGTGGCCTGGTCGAGGATGCTCTGCTGCGCATCGAGTGCCGTGTTGGCCTGCGCGCCCGCCGTACCCACTTGCGCGATCAGCTGGCTGTACGACTTGCCCACCGTGGTCACACCGTTGTCGAGCACGCCCTTGCTGGCCACGTTGGCCAGCGCCAGCGCATTTCCGTTGTCACCGCTGGCGGTGCCGGCGGGTTTCACGGTGAATGTGTCGTTAGCGGCCGGCACGCCGGAAAGCTTTAATGTCCAGCCATTGCCGGTGATCGTGTCGCCATCGGCGTAGGTATTCGGACCCACCCCATTGATCGTGTAGGTCGTCGGGGACGTGAAGACGATGCTGGCCGGCGTATTGAAAGCGGGATCGGCCACGTTGGTGACGGTAAGGCCGCCCAGCGTGGCCTTACCCGTGTTCGCCGAGCCTTTCGTGGCCGCCAGCGGACCCGACGCGGCGATCTTGTTGGTATCGCTGATCGCAACGCTCATGGACGATGCCGCGTTGCGCGTCGCCTGGATCTGGAACGAGTCGCCCGCCACCGCGCCCGCGCTCACCACCATGGACAGACCGCCGACCTTGAATGGGTCCGTGGCGGTGCCCGTACCGGTCATCGGTACGGTGACACCGGCCGTGGTCGTCGCGCTCCAGTTCGTGCCATCGAAGCGCATGACGTAGTCGGATGCATCGAGCCTGGAGACGTCGGACACCGTGGCCGCGATCGAACCCGTGCCTTTGTTGGCCGTGCTGTTGAACACGGCGGGGTTGGCGATAGTGAAGAAGTTGCCGCCCGCGTCGCCGTTGAGGTCGATACCCTGTGCGTGCTGCTGATTGAACGCGTCCGTCATCGCGATCGCGGCGCGACCCAGCTGGTTGCGTGCCGGATCGAGCACGTTGGTGCGGAAATCGAACGTCGCGCCGAGCGAACCCGATCCCAGCTGGCTGCTGATGACCGAGCCACCGGGGCCGGTCACTTCGAGCCGGGACGAATCGTACTGATTGGGGGCCGTCGAAAGCTTCGCCGAATCGGTGCCATTGACCAGCGAAAGGCCATTGCCTACCGTGACGGTGACCATGTGATTGTCGTTCTGGGTGACGTTGACGCCGACCAGCTGCGAGAGCTGCGAGATCGCCTGATCGCGCGAGTCGAGCAGGTCGTTCGGCACTGCCCCGCCCGCGTAACCCTGCTGGATCTGTCCGTTGAGGTCGGAGATCGTCTTGGTCAGCGCATTGATCGAATCGACCGCGGTGCTGATCTGCGTGTTGGTGGACTGGTCCAGCTGCTGAAACTGCGATGACAGCGACTTGAAGGTCGACACCAGCGTACTGGCCTTGCCCAGCAGGGCCTGACGACTGGCGGTATCCACGGGAGCGTTGGCCACGTCGCTGACCGCCCCGAAGAAACCGTCGAGCGCCGTCTGCAGATTGGCCGACCCGCTCACGATGTTATTCACCGACGCCGTCAGCGTGGCGTACTGCGACGCGCGCGATTGTCCCGAGTTGGCCGACCACATCGACTGCGTGAGGAACTGACTGTACGCCCGCTGCACGCTGACCGCATCGGCGCCCTGACCGACGTAGTAACCGCCGTTGTATTCAGGCGTGCGCGCATTGAACGTCGTCGTCTGCCGCGTATACCCCGCGGTGTTGACGTTGCTGATGTTGTGTCCGACGGTGGACAGACCCACTTGCGAGGCAAGCAGACCCGAGACACCTGTGGAGAGCAGATCGGCCATCGTTACGTTCCTTCTGTCCTTTCGTCAGCCCGTGGATTACAGGTCGGCCGCGACGCGTTCGAGCGCGGCCAGGGCCTGTTTCATCACCGGACCATTGGCGATGTCGGCCAGCTTCTGTGCGTAGCTGGGATCGGTGGCGTAACCACCGTTGACCAGCGCCTTGGCGAAACCCTTCACGTCATCACCGCGACCCACCGCATCCGCGTAGCGTGGGCTACTCGCGACCATGTCGGCGTAGTCCTTGAACGAGTCGGACGGTGAGTCGTAAGCGCGGAAGCTGTCCTTCTTGCGCACGGCGACCCCGTTTTCGTATTCGAGAGTCGGTACGTTGACGCGCTTGCCGTCCCAGCTGCTGCCGGCCTTGATGCCGAACATGTTGAAACTGGTGGTGCTGCCCTGCGCCGGCATGTGCTTGCCCCAGCCGGTCTCCAGTGCCGCCTGAGCGAGCAATGCGCGCACCGAGACGCCAAGCTTCTTCGCTGCTTCGATCGCGTGCGGCGCCAGCTTCTGGACGAACTCCTCCGGGGAGGAGATCGACAGCTTGCCGACCGCGCTCGCCACGGCATTGGCGCCGTCGCCGACGGCCTGCCCGGCGCGACCGAGCATGCGCTCGAGCGAATCCATCAGCCCGCTGTCCTGGTCAGACTTGGACGAGACCGCATCCACCGTACTCGCATCGCCCGTGACGCCGGCGAAGAGGCCGTTGCCGGACGAGGCGCCCTGCGCGGACGATGCGCCGCCAAGCTGGCGGATGAGCATATCGGCGATGCCGATACCCTTCCCCTGCGACAGCGTCACGGAGAGCTGTTTGTCGAACATGTCGCGGTAGGCGTTCGACGCCTGCGAACCCATGATGTCGTCACCCATGGCGGCGCTGGCGTCACGCATGGACTTCAGCATCATCTGCGTGAAGATCGATTCGAACTGCTTGGCGACGGCGGGAAGGGCGGACGCCTGGTCCTTTTGCGCGGCCGAACGCAGGCCGGCGAACCCGGACATGTCCGTGTAGGTGCCAAGCTTCTGGTTGTCGACCGCGGTCACCATGTCAGATCACCACCAGTTCGGCGCGCAGGGCACCCGACTGCTTCAGTGCCTGCAGGATGGAGATCAGGTCGCTCGGAGAGGCGCCCACCTGGTTCACGGCGCGCACGATGGCGTCGAGGCTGGTGCCCGGACCGAACTTGAACATGTGGCCGCCCTCTTCGCTCACGGCGACCTGGCTGCTCGGCACGACGGCCGTCTGGCCGCGGCTGAACGCGCCCGGCTGACTCACCTGCGGCTGCTCGCTGATCGTGACCTGGATCGCGCCGTGTGCCACCGCGGCGGCGCCGACCTTGACGTCGGAACCGATCACCACGGTGCCGGTGCGCGAGTTGACGATGATGCGTGCCGGGGCATCGCCCGGCGTGACATCCAGTGCCTGGATGGTCGACAGCCAGGCCACACGCTGGGACGGGTCGAGCGGCGCGCGGACCGCCACCGAGCCGGAATCCAGGGCGTTGGCTGTGCCGGCGCCGAAGTTCTGGTTGACGGCCTGCGCGATACGGTTGGCCGTCGTGAAATCGGCGGTGTTGAGGTTGAGCATCAGGTCGCCGCCCTTGTCGAACGACGTCGCGACGCTGCGCTCGATACTCGCGCCGCCAGGGATGCGGCCGCTCGAGGAAATATTCACCTGCACGCTCGAACCGCTCTTACCCTGCGCGCTGACACCACCGACGATGACGCTGCCCTGGGCGATGGCGTAGACCTGCCCGTCCGCACCCTTGAGCGGCGACATCAGCAACTCGCCACCGCGAATGCTCTTGGCATTGGCGATCGAGGCGACCGTCACGTCGATGCGCTGACCCGGCTTCGCGAACGGCGGAATCTCGGCGGTGATCGTGACCGCGGCCGCGTTCTTCAGCTGTGGACGCACGTTGGCCGGCACGTTGACGCCGAACTGCTGAAGCATGTTCTCCAGGCTCTGCGTGGTGAACGGTGCCTGGCTGGTCTGGTCACCGCTGCCGTCGAGACCGACGACGAGGCCGTAACCGATCAGCTGGTTGCTGCGGACACCGCCCACCTGCGCGAGGTCGCGGATGCGATCCGCGTGCGCCGGAAGGACGGCGGCGATCGCGAAGACGGCCACGGCGGCGTTAAAAAGAGTGCGAAAACGAAGCGAGACGTTCATCAGAACGGCATCCACTTGGAATCGAAGAAGCGCGAGAGCCAGCCACGCGTGTTCGAATCCGCGAGCGTACCCTTGCCCACGTACTCGATGCGCGCGTCGGCGACGCGGCTCGAGGCGACGATGTTGTCGTTACCGATATCCTGCGGACGGACGATGCCCGAGATGCGGACCAGCTCGTCGCCCTGGTTGATCGTCAGCCATTTTTCGCCACGCACCACCAGCGCACCGTTGGACAGCCGCTGCGCGACGGTGACGGTGATCTCGCCGGAAAGCTGATTGCTCTGCTGGCTCGAACCGTCGCCGTCGAAAGCGTTGTTGCTGGCCAGCGAGCTGTCGGCGGTCTTTCCGCCGATGCGCAGGCCCTGACCGAGCACCGTGGGCGAGGTGATGGTGTTGCCGTTCTTCTTGCTGGTGCTGGTCGCCGCTTTTTTGCTGGCCTGGGTCGACTCGACCAGGGTGATCGTCAAAATGTCGCCGACGCGATGCGCGCGCGGGTCCGCGAAGAGCTCCAGCGACTGCTGGTCGGCGTAGAGCGACCCGGTGGCACGCGCCTGCTGCGTCGGTTCTTCCGGCAGCGTGGCGGTATACATCGGCCTGGGCGTAGGCGGCACCATCGCGCAACCGTTGAGGAGCGCGAGCGGCAGCACAGCGAGAACAGCACGGACGTAAATGCGATTCATGACGTGTCTCAGGTCTTGTTGGTGATGGTCTGGAGCATCTGATCGGACGCCGTGATCGCCTTCGAATTCATCTCGTAGGCGCGCTGCGTTTCGATCATGTTGACCATTTCCTCGACCACGTTGACGTTCGACGTTTCGAGGCTGTTCTGGTTGAGGGTGCCGAGACCGTTGAGGCCGGCGGTGCCCGTCTGCGGAGCGCCGCTCGAGGCGGTCTCCAGGTAAAGGTTGTCGCCCTTCGGCTGGAGGCCGGCGGGATTGACGAAGTCGGCCAGCTGGATCGTGCCGACGTTCTGCGCGGCGGCCGAACCCTGCACCGTGACGCTGACGGTGCCGTCGGTACCGATGGTGACCGTCGACGCGTTGGCGGGAATGGTGATCGACGGTTCCAGCGGGTAGCCGTCGTTGGTGACCATCTGGCCATCCTGGTCACGCTTGAGCGAGCCGTCACGCGTGTAGCCGACGGTGCCGTCCGGCATGGTCACCTGGAGGAAGCCGCGACCGTCGATGCGCACATCGAGCGGATTGTCGGTCTGCTGCACGCCGCCCTGCTCGAACATCTTCTGCGTGCCGACCACGCGGACGCCGGTACCCATCATGAAGCCGGTGGGCGACTGCGTCTGCTCGGTGGTCTGGGCGCCCGCCTGCCCACGGTTCTGGTAGGACAGGTCCTCGAACTCGGCGCGGGCGCGTTTGAAGCCCGTGGTGTTCGTGTTGGCCAGGTTGTTCGAGACGACGTCCATGCGCGTCTGCTGCGCATCGAGGCCGGTCTTGGCGATCCAGAGGGACGTGAACATCGTTGACTCCTGCGCGTTGGCGCTTTACGAGCCCGCGACGGTTTTGCGTCGCGCGGCGGTGGTTATCCCACCTGTAGCAATTTCGATGCCGACTGGGCGTTTTCGTCCGCGGCTTTGATCGAGCGGACCTGCATTTCGAATTCGCGGGACAGCGAAATCATCTTCACGAGCACGTCGGAAGGGTTGACGTTGCTGGATTCCAGGGTGCCGTTGACCACCTTCACGTCCGCGTCGGCCGGCGCCTGGGAGCCGTCTTTCATGTGCATCAGACCGTCGCTGGCATACGTCAGCTGGTCGTTGCCGGGGTTGACCAGCTTGATCCGGTCGGTGGTGGCCACGGTGGCCGGACTTTCACCCAGCGGAACGGTGGAAATCGTGCCGTCCTCGCCGATCTTCACACTGGTCGACTGTGGGATCGTGATCGGACCGCCGCCGCCCAGCACGGCATTGCCGCGCATGTCCGTCAACAAACCGTCGGCGTCGACACGCAGGTTACCGGCACGCGTGTAACCCTCGGTGCCGTCGGGAGTCTGCACCGCGATCCAGCCGTCACCCTGCACGGAGATATCGAGGTCGTTGCCGGTATGCATCTGCTGACCGGACGTCGTGTCCCAGCCGGTCCCCTGCGCGACACCGTTGATACGCGTCTGCAGGCCGTCGCCCTGAACCGGCATGCTCTGGAACGCCGACAGCTCGGCCTTGAAGCCGGCCGTGTTGGCGTTGGCGAGGTTGTGTGCCACTTCGGCCTGCGCCCGCATGATCTGCGCGGCGCCGGTCATGGCGACATATACGGAACGGTCCATGGCTTCGGTCCTTAGCGGCCGGTCGCGGGCGCGGCCCGAGCCGCACCCGCGTCACGCTTAGTTGCGGATGTTGATGATCGTCTGGGTCAGCGTGTTGTCGGTCGAGATGACCTGCGCGTTGGCCTGGTAGTTGCGCTGCGCCTTGATCATGTTGACCAGCTGGGCGGTGAGGTCGGCCGTGTTGGACGCCTCCAGCGAGCCGGCCTGCACCGTGCCGACCTCACCCGAGCCCGCCACGCCACGGATCGGCTGACCCGAATCCGTCGAGGCCACCCAGTTGGTGTCGTTCTGCTGGCGAAGACCCTGGTTGTTGGCGAACGTCGCGATGGCTAGCTGCCCCAGCGGCGTCGACACACCGTTGGTGTAGACCGCCGATACCGTGCCGTCCGTCGAGACGTCGATCTTGGAGAACTTGCCGGCGGCAAAGCCGTCATTGGTCACGGCCGAGGTGGTGTACGAGTCGCCGAACTGGGTCACCTTGGTCATGTCGACCGTGAGGTTGATCGGCGCGGCGCCGGGGTTGGGCGACGCGGCACCGAAGTTGAGCTTGCCGTTGGCCGGCGTGGTGAGCGAGCCACCCGAGCTGAACACCATCTGCTGAGCGGTACCCACCTGGGTGCCGTCCACCGTCATGTACGCGTTCCACGTATTGGGATTGGTCGCATCCTTTGCGTAGTAGACGTTGGTGGTGTGCGTGGCACCCAGCGAGTCGTACGACTGGAAGGTCGACACGTAGTTGTAGCTCTGGTCGTTGGTCGGATCGAAGGCGACCGTCTTGGCCGTGTCCGACGAGGACAGGTTGGCGGTCAGGCCGATCGTGCCGCTGGCCTTGGCCGCGCTGGTGCCCGTGCTGATCTTCAGGTCCTTCAGGGCGCTGATGTCGAAGCCGCCGGTCGCGGTCGGCGGGTACACCTGCAGGTTCTGACCGGTCGCGTTGACGATGTTGCCGTTGTCGTCGGGGTGAAAGTTGCCGGCGCGCGAGTACGAATAGCCCGAAGAATCACGCAAGGTGAAGAAGCCCGCGCCGCTGAGGGCGAAGTCGTAGGAATTGCCGGTCTGGGTGACGTTGCCGTCGCCGAACTGCTGCGCGATGTTGGTCAGGCGGACGCCGCTGCCCGCCGCCGTGGCGGACAGGTTTTCACCGGCCACGGAATACACCTGCGAGAACTCGGCGCGCGAGCCCTTGAAGCCGACCGTGTTGACGTTGGCGATGTTGTTGGCGGTGACTTCCAGGTCGGAAGACGCCGCGTTGATGCCGCTGAGGGCGATATCGAAAGGCATGGGTGTGTTTCCTCGCTGGAATTACATGATTTGCGCGATCTGGCTCAGCAGGGCGCCGCCGTAGCCGGCCACCTGCACATAGGTTCCGTCCGTGCCCGAGGCACCGACGCCTTCCACCTTTCCGCGAACGAACGTGTCGATCGCGTTGCCGCCGGAAGTAGCGGTCATCTGGTAGACACCGTCGGTCAGCTGCGTGCCGTCGTCGGATTTACCGTCCCAGGAAAACTTGGTGAGGCCCGCATCGGGCTGGCCCAGGGAAATCGTGCGGACGACGTTGCCGGAGGCGTCCTTGATCTGAACGTTGACGTAGGTGCCGGAGGTACCGACGTTGACGGCCCCATCCATCTCGCTGTTGGTCAGCTGTCCCGCGGTGGACGGCACGAGCACCTCCTGCCCGACCAGACTGGCGGCACGGACGAACTGATCGCCGGTGAGGTTGGTCGCCAGCGTGTCGAACGAGCTCTGCAGCTCCTGCGTCGCGGCCACCTGAGAAAACTGCGCCATCTGCGCCACCATCTGGGTGGAATCCATCGGCTTGGTCGGGTCCTGGTTGGTCATCTGGGTGACCATGAGTTTCAGGAAATCCGACTGGCTGAGGGTCTGTTCCTTCAGCTGGCTGCTGGAAGACGTCGAGGACGTGGAACTGGTAGTGCTGACGGAAGCGACCATGGGAGTGCCTTATTTGCCGAGGTCCAGCGTCTTCTGCATGAGCTGCTTGGCGCTGTTCATGACTTCGACGTTGTTCTGATAGGAGCGCGACGCGGAGATCATGTTGACCAGCTCGTCGACCGGATTGACGTTGCTCGAATACACGTAGCCATTCGTGTCGGCGAGCGGATTGGCCGGCTCGTAACGCGACTGGATCGGTGCCTGGCTCTCGGTCACGCCGAGCGCGCGGACACCGCCGTTTTCCATCTGGCCGTCCACCTGCTGCTGCACGGCCGCGAAGGTCGGCTGCCTGGCGCGGTAGGCCGTGGCCTCACTGCTGGACAGGCTGTCCGCGTTGGCCATGTTGCTGGCGGTGGTGTTCAGTCGCGCGGACTGCGCGGCCATGCCGGAACCGGCGACGTCGAAGATCTTCAGGAGACTCATGAGGCGGTCCCGGTGATGGCGAGGCGCATGGTGTGGATCTGCGCGTTGATGAAGCTGAGCGATGCCTGGTAATGGATCGCGTTGGCGGCGAACTGCGACTGCTCGACCTGGGTATCGACGGTGTTGCCGTCCATGGTCGGCTGGGTCTCGGCGCGATAGGCCAGCTTGTTGGCCTGGTCGAGGGCCACGGCGGGGTTGCCGCCGATGTGACCGGCTTCGGTCGACGCCATCTGCAACGTGTGGCCATCGGTGGCCCCGGTCGCGGCGGTCATCGCTTTCTTGAAATCGAGGTCGCGGGCGAGGAAGCCCGGGGTGTCGGCGTTGGCGAGGTTGGATGAAATGACCTCGGCACGGCGCTGCCACAGGCCAAGGGCCTGGGCGTGTACGCCGAACAGCTTGTCGGATGAATCGATCATGGGCTCGTCCCCTCTCGTGACCTTGGCCCGAGGGGTTGAGCAAGAGCCGTGCCACGGCTGGGGACTAACGGCGAAACGGCGCCGGAGCGCCGTTTGCAAGGTCTTGCGATGGTCCCCAAGCCGCCAGCGACGGAATTCCGACGCGCCTGCCGGGGTGCCGCGTCAGGGCGACGTCAGGCCGGGAGCAGCTCGAGCACGGCCGTGGCAAGCACGTCGGGCTGGAACTTGGCGATGAACCGGTCGGCGCCTACGCGCTCGACCATCGCCTCGTTGAACACACCGCTCAGCGAGCTGTGCAGGAGGACCTTGTGATGACGCAGGCCGGCCTCTTCACGGATGGCACGCGTCAACGCGTAACCGTCCATCAGCGGCATCTCGATATCGGACACGACCAGGGCGACGCGGTCGGCGACCGGACCCGCCGCGAGTTCGCGGAGCTTTTCCAGGCCTTCCTTGCCGTCTTTGGCCACGACACATTCCAGGTCCATCTTGCGGAACAGGTCGACGATCTGCGTGCGGGCGACCAGCGAGTCGTCCACCACGAGGACACGGCGACTGCCCGCGTGCTGGATATGGGCGGCCTGCTGCACGCGGTCGGACAGCTCGACCGCCCGGGGATCCACATGGGCCAGCACCTGCTCGACGTCGACCACGGCGAGCAGGTCGCCGTCGAGACGCGTCACGGCGTTGACCCGCGCCCCATAGCCGAGGGCCGGCGGCGGCGCGGCCATATTGGTGCCGTCGACGTGGACGATCCGATCCACGTCGGACACCAGGAAACCCTGCACGGAGCGGTTGAACTCGGTCACGATGAGGTGCGCGCTGTCCACGGTGGCCAGCGGCGGGTAGCCCATGGCGGCGGCCAGGTCGATCACGGGGATGGTGCTGCCCCGGTAGTCGAAGCTGCCCGACACCAGCGCGTGCATGCTGGGCATACGCTCCAGACGCGGCCGGCGGAGCACCTCACGTACCTTGAAGACATTGATGCCGAACGCCTGGCGGTCGCCGAGACGGAACAGCAGCATGGCCACGCGGTTGTGTCCCGCCAGGCGGGTGAAGGTTTCCACGGTGTCGAGCAACGGGCGGGCCATGTCGTGCCTGGGCATCTGCATAAGGTGTCGCGGAACGTATCGGCGCGGTCACCCATACCTTGAGGTACCCGACTGGCACACGGATTGCTTGGCTCAAGAACGACGGCTCCTGGACGATTACTAGGGGCGACCATCCGAACAAGCGAAAGCGAAATCATGACCCTCCTCTGGAGCCAGCACGTCCGCCTTCTCGCCAGCGCCGCCGCCACCGGTGACGCCGCACGAGTCCGCGCCCTCTCCGCGCAGTATCCGGCGGCCGCCAGCGCCCTGGGCGCACTGCTCAAGCCTGCGGAGGCGCCGCGCACCGCGCCGGCGACGACCATCCAGGCCATCGAGCAGCAGGGCATGGTCCTGACCAATGCGCAGGCGCTCGGCGTCAGCCTGCAGGAGCTGGTCGGCAACCTCGAAGGCGCGCGCGATACCGCCGGTCGATTGACGGAAGCCAGCGCCAGGATCTCGACGGCGATCGACCATGCCCACGGCAGCGTCACCGGCATGGCGGAATCGGGCAGTCAGGGCCAGGCGACCGCGGGCGACCTCGACGGCCAGTTGCGCCTCCTGCGCAGCGCCCTCTCGGGTATGAGCCGCAACCACGCTCAGTTCTCCGAATATTTCACGGCGATCCGCAAGCTCACCGCGGCCGTGCAGGACATCGCCCATCAGACCAACCTCGTCGCGCTCAACGCCGCGATCGAAGCCGCGCGCGCCGGCGAAGCCGGTCGCGGTTTCGCCGTCGTCGCCGACGAAGTGAAGCAGCTGGCCGAGAAGACCACCCAGGCCACTGCGGAAATCGACCAGGTCACGCAGACGGTCGGTGAATTCTCGGGCCAGCTCGACGACGCCGTGCAGAACAGCCTGCGTCGCCTCGACCAGACCCAGACCGGCATCGCCGGTATGCAGGCATCGCTGGGTCGCGTGGATGACGCCGTGCGCGGCGCCCGCGGCAGCCTCGACGCGGCACGCGAAGGCATGACCGCGCTGGCCGGTCGGATCACCGCGATCCAGACCACGCAGACCTCGCTCGGCCGCATCGGCAATGAATCGCGCCGCCAGGCCGATGCCGCCGCGCGCGCCGCCGTGCTCGCTCACCGCCTCAGCCTGGCGCGCCTGGAGACCGAGGGCGCGCTCGACGCGGCCAGCCTCAGCCAGATGATCCGCGAAGCTTGCCAGGGCCTGCGCTACGCCGTCGAACTGGCGTCGCGCGATCCGGCCAGCCTCGATCGCCGCTGGCTCGACACGACGCCACTCATGCGCTGCATCGACCAGTTCCGCGAACGCCGCCCCGATGCGGCGGCCGACGGCATCCGCGCGGCGGGCGAGCGTTTCACCGCGCTGGCCTCGACGTATGCCATCACCCTCGGGGAAGGCCGTCACGCCGACGCCAGCCACATGGTCCCGGGGCTCAACAAGGAACTCGACGCCGTCACGCAGGGCCTTTCGGCGTCCCTCGCGGAGCGCGCTGCGTGATTCACCGGTTCGTCGCTGGCGGACTCGCCCTCGCGGCCCTGCTCGGCTGCCCGCTTCCGGCGGCAGCCACGCAGTCCGTCGACGGGGTGCGCGATGCCGCGGTGAACTGGTTGCGGGCGAACCGCGCCCCGCCGGGCTCCCGCATGGTGCTCGAGGCCGTGCCGCTCGACAGCCGCCTGAAGCTGGCCGACTGTGCCGCGCCACTCGACGCGTCGCTGCCGGGTAACCGGGCTTTGGGCGCACGCGTCAGCGTGACGGTCCATTGCCCCGTGCCGGGGGGCTGGACGGTGCGGGTACCGGTCAAGGTCCAGCTCTTCGCGCCCGTGCTGGTCACCAGCCGGCCGCTGACTCGCGGCGACGGCCTCGGCCCCGCGGATGTCCACACGGAAGAACGTGACGTCGCCACCCTCGCCTACGGCTACATCGCCGCCCTGGACCAGGTCGGAGGCCGAGCGCTGGCCCGGCCGCTCAACGCCGGTACCGTACTCACCCCGGGCATGCTCGCCGGGCGACAGGCCGTGCGCATCGGCGATGCCGTGAGCATGGAAGCCAGCGTCGACGGCGTGGTCATCCGTGCGGACGGGGTGGCCATGGGCGCCGGTGACATGGGATCACGCCTCAAGGTCCGCAATGCGTCGTCCGGGAAGGTGCTGGACGCCGTGGTACGCGGGCCGGGGGTCGTCGCGGTGCTTCCGTGAACGAAATACCAACCGCGTCACATTTCTGGCGCCGCGCCAGTTAAAGTTCCCCGATGGACCGCCGATAAGGATTCTGAAGGACATCAGATCCGAGGAAAGATCATGACCACGACCATCAAGCCCGGTATTCCGAACCAGCAGCCGCCGGTGCAGCTTCGCACCCAGAACGCGGCCGCCGGCTCGACCGCCTCGACGCAGACCGCCAGCCCGGTCCGCGCCAGCGACGACAGCGTCAATATCACCGACTCGGCCAAGGCGCTCGACGCCGCCAGCCGCGCCGACGATCCCGGCCGCGCCGCGAAGCTCGAGAAGCTGCGTACGGACATCGAGTCCGGTACCTACAAGCCGGACTCGCAGGCGATCGCCAGCAAATTTCTTTCGATGGAAAGCCAGATCGGAGGCGCAGGCAGCGCATGACCGCGGCATCCGCCTCCGACTTCGACGCGGCGCTCGGCGCCGTCATGGGCGACCTCGCCCGTGACGTCGATGCGCTGCACGCCAGCCTGATCGACGAGCGCATGGCGCTCGATCAGGCGAACATGCCCGCACTGGAAGTCGCAGGCCGGACCAAGAGCAGACTGCTCGACCGCATCGAGAAACTCGATGTCGAGCGCCGTCAGCTCAGCGATGCCGCGGGCGTCGACAGCCTGCAGGACGAACGCTGGTCGCCGACCATCGAGCGCCTGCTCGAATGCCGTCGGCTCAACGACGTCAACGGGCGCATCGTGGCGCAGCGCATGAATCATGTGCGTCACGCGCTCTCGCTCCTTTCGGGCGATGCGCCGGGCGGCTCCACTTACGGACCGAACGGCGTTTCAAAAGTAAGACTCCGTTCCGGGACGCTTGCACAGGTCTGACGCAACGGAACACGCGATACTGCAGGCTCACCCAGACGGCGTAAGAGAAAGCAATGGCAGCATCCCCCCAGCCGACAGCGGTGAACGACGACGGCATCCTCCCCATCGTCCGCGTCCCCATCCTCGACAAGAAACAGTCGCTGTTCGCTTACGAACTGATTTTTCCGCGGCCGGTCGGTACCGATATCGAAGCGGCCGCCGTGGCGCATACGCAGGCCACGCTCAGCGCGATCGCGGATGGCAGCCTCAAGCGCCTCGTGCGCGACAACCGTGCCTTCCTGCACATGTCGCGCGAGCTGCTGCTCGAACACGCCGACATCCTGCGTCACAACGCACGCCTGGGCGCGAGCATCAGCGCCGACGTGGGCAGCGACGAACAACTGCTGATCAAGCTGCGTGAGCTCAAGAGCCACGGCTGCCTGTTCATGCTCGAAGACTTCAACCTGCCCGCCGATCCGGAACACCGCGCCGGCGTCGACGCCTTGCTGCGCATCGTCCAGTTCGCCAAGGTCGCCGTCGATCATCGCCATCCGGTCGCCGCCCGCGCGCACATGGACTACGTCCAGGCGTTCGGGGTCAAAGTCATTGTCACCGGCATCGATACCCACGAAACCTTCGTGGATTACGCCGATCAGGACGTCGACGGCTTCCAGGGTAAATACCTGCTCCGCCCCGAGCGCGTCGACATGCCGCGACTCACTCCCAGCAAGCTCGGCGTGCTGCGCCTCATGGGCGCGCTGCAGGATCCGGAAAACGGTCCCGTCGAACTCGGCAAGATCGTCCGCGACGACGCCATCCTCAGCTACAAGCTGCTGGGTTGCGTGAATTCCGCTTATTTCGCCCTGCCCCGCCAGCTGAAGTCGGTGGAACAGGCCGCGGTGTTCTTCGGCGTCAACCGCATGCGCAACTGGATCTTCACCATGGCCGTGTCGGGCATGGACGAGCGCCCGCCGGAACTCCTGCGTCTCGCGCTGGTTCGTGCGCACATGTGCGAGAAGCTTGCGCGCAGCATCAAGCCGGAGCTGCAGGAAATGGCGTTCACCGCCGGCCTGTTCTCGCTACTGGACACGCTGATGAACGTGTCGATGGCGTACGTGCTCGAGCATCTGCCGCTGGCTATCGAAATCCGCGAAGCGCTGCTCGACGGAACCGGTCCGTTCGCCAGCATCCTGGATCAGGTGCGCCACTGGGAACAGGGCGAAGTGGAAAGCGATAACGCGCTGCGCGACCAGCACATGGCGACCATGGCCACGATGTACGTCGAAGCCACGAGCTGGGCCGATCACGTCTACGCCTTCGCCGATGGGTCCGCCGCGGCCTGAGCCAGCCCGCCCTCAGACCAGCGAGGGCGCGATCACGTGAATCACCACGTATTGCCAGATGAGCATCGCCGCCATCGCGGCGATCACCAGCAAGGTCAGCCCGGCGCCGAAAAGACGCCCGGGCGATGTCCCGGGTGTCTTCGACAGCCCGATCGCATGCAGCACGCGCGCGATCACCAGCACGATGCCGAACACGTGTAGCAGCATCGGCAACGTCTGGTTGAGTTCCAGTATCAGCAGCAGGATCAACGCGATCGGCACGTACTCCGTCGCGTTACCGTGTGCCCGCGCGGCGCAGGCCACGGCACGGTTGCCGCCGTCGCCCAGTCCGATGCTCGTACGACGACGTAAGAGCATCACGCGCGCGCCGAGGAAGATCATCAGCAGCGCGACCAGGGCCGCATATAGTCCAGTAATACGCATGGCGCGATTTCCCGCTTCAGTTCGATGCCGATGAGGTTCGTTGCTGCACGCGCCAGATGGCCAGGCCTGCCCCCAGCACAGCGACGAGCAACCATACGCTTGCCGCCATCGCGTCGCCAGCCATCCACATCACCCCGGCGACCGCCGCGATGATGACCGCGCCGGTGCCGGCGGCGAAGAGAACGTCGCGTCGCAGGCGGCTGGTCCATGCGAGCAAAAGCGCACCCAGCGAAGCGGCAAGGAACGCCGCGATGCGCACCGGCAACACCGCGCCCGGAGGTTCGGGGAGCGCGGGCATGACGTCCAGCAAGCTACGGTCGCCTACCTGCACATCGAAACCGGCGTCGCCCTCGCGCGCGGGCGTGCCCGGCACCAGCGTGTCGCCCTCGATCCGGGCCAGTACGGTCATCGCCTGCAACGGCACGGCCTGCCATGTGATGCGGAGGTCGCCCAGGCGCGGATTGGACGGCTTCGCACTGGTCACCAGCGCGTCGCCGACACGCTGGAAGGTCGCCGCGAAATTGGACGGCAACGCTTTTTCGTCCGGCGTGACGTCGACCTGCCCCGGGAACGCGCGCAGGATGGGTGCGGACAGCTTGAAGTTACCTAGCTTGACCTCGCCGGCCTCGAACTGCCGTCCCTGGATCGGGAACGCACCCGGGTTCACGTGGCCCGCGGGCCTGGCGAAATTCGTCGCATCGATCGGCCGGTCGACCCAGTCCACTTCGTAGTGCGTGTTGCCGCCCACGGTGATCTCGCGCCACTGGTACATCTCGACATGGCGAATGAGGACGGGCGAGTCGGCGCGGACGTTGAACTCGCGGTCACGCGGCGCATCCATGATCTTCGGCATGCCACTGACGCGGGTCAGCGCACCGAACTGGCCCGCCGCGGGCCGGCCTTCGGCGCCGAGATCGAGCACAGGTGAGCCGCCGTGACGCGCAAGGGCGGCGCCGTAATCCATCACACGGCGCTCGTTCCAGGCGATCAGGCCGAGCCCGACCAGAAGCATGACCGCACCGGACAGACGCGTTCCCCAGGCCATCCCGGTGTGTTTCACTTTTTGCTTCGACCTCATCCTGCCCCCGTAACGCAACTTACTGCACCTTGCCGAGACCGGACGGACGACGCGGATCGCTGGCGGCGTCAAGCTTACCGGTACGGTGATCCCAGGTGACGACGTTCATGAAACCCCACGGCGAGCGATTCTTCAACACGTGGCCCATGTCGGTCAGCGCCCTGGCCGTGGCATCGTCGAAGACGCCGGCTTCCACGTCGACGCGGTCCGGCAGGTACTGGTGGTGGTAACGCTTCTGCGCGGTGATTTCCGAGGCGCTCTTGCCATCGATGAAGGCGAGGATGCCCTCGAGCACCTGCGTGATGATGGTCGAACCACCCGGCGAACCGAGCACCGCCGTGCGATCCGCACCGAACACGAAGCTTGGCGACATCGATGAAAGCATGCGCTTGCCGGGCTCCGGCGCATTGGCCAGCGCCCCACGCAGGCCAAACGCATTCGGCTGTCCCGGTACCAGAGCGAAGTCATCCATCTCGTCGTTGAGCACGACGCCGGTACCCTTCGCCACGAAGGCCGAACCGAACTCGAGGTTCACCGTCAGGGTGGACGCCACCATGTTGCCGTCCGCGTCGATCACCGAGAAATGCGTGGTGTGCATGCCCGGCTCGGACGCCATCGAGGTGGGCAGCAGATCCGACGGGGTGGCCTTGTCGGGCGAGATCGTCGCGCGCAGGCCGTCCGCGTAGTACTTCGACAGAAGCATGTCGAGCGGCATCTTCACGAAGTCCGGGTCACCCAGGTATTCGTTGTGATCGCGGAACGCCCGACGCATGGCCTCGATGGTGAGATGCGTCGAATGAGCCAGGTCCGCCTTGCTCAGGTCGAAGCCGGAGAGGATGTTCAGCACCTCGGCGATCGCCACGCCTCCCGACGACGGCGGCGGCGCGGTCACGATGCGGTAGCCCTTGTAGTCGACGCTGAGCGGCTCGCGCTCCTTGACCTTGTAGGCATCCAGATCGGCGGCGGTCCAGTTGCCGCCGGCGGCACGCGATGCCGACACCATCAGCTTCGCGGTCTCGCCTTTGTAAAAGCCGTCGTGCCCCCTGGCGGCGATGCGTTCCAGCGTCTTCGCCAGGTCGGGCTGGCGCAGCGTCCAGCCGGGAGACGGGACCTTGCCGCCGGGCAGGAAGATGGCCGACGAGGCGGGATAGCGCGCCAGCACGTCCTTGCGATCCTCGATGGTACCCAGGAACCGCGAATCGGGCTGAAAGCCCTCTTTCGCGATGCGGATGGCAGGCGCCAGCGATACCGACAAAGGCAGTTTGCCGTAATGCTCCGCCATCCAGACGATACCGGCGGGCTCGCCGGGAATGCCGGACGAGAGCGGGCCGTTGGTCGACGTGTCGCGGTTGGGCTTGCCGTCCTTGCCGACGTAGACCTTCATGTCGACGGCCTTCGGCGCGGTTTCGCGCGCGTCGATGAAGACATCGCGGTTGTCCGATGCACGATGCAGCAGGGCCATGAAGCCACCGCCGATGCCTGAACTCTGCTGCTCGACCACGGCGAGCGTGGACGACACGGCCACCGCGGCGTCGAAGGCGTTACCGCCCTTGCCCAGGACCTCGAAGCCCGCGTTGGTCGCCATGAAATTGGCACTGGCGATGGCGGCGTGTCCGGGGCCACCGGGAGCGGCCGGGACGTTCTGCGCGTTGAGCGCGCCGGCACTGAAGACAACGACAAGGCTCGCGGCGAGCACGCGCCACGACGGGGCATGGACCATGAAATTTCTCCGGGTGGGAATATCGCTACCCGCGAGATTAACCCATGGACGCGCGCGGGGCGCTTACGAGGCCGCGCGGGCCATCAGATGCTCGTACTTCAGCATCAGCTGATCGTGCGTTTCCACGCGGTCGGGATCGTGCGGGATGCACTCCACCGGGCAGACCTCCACGCACTGCGGGTTGTCGAAATGGCCGACACACTCGGTGCAGAGGGCGGGATCGATCACGTAGTACTGCTCGCCGAGCGAAATGGCCTTGTTCGGGCACACCGGTTCGCAGACGTCGCAGTTGACGCAGGTGTCGAGGATGATCAGGGACATGCGCGCATTTTAGCGCGTTTACGAGAAGGGCGCCCCGAGGCGCCCTTCGTTTACGCGATTGGCGTCCGAAACGATTACATCGCGACGAAGCGGACCGTGGCGCCGGTCGGCGTCAGGGCGTCGGTGACGCGCTGCTGATCGGCCTGGTCGCCGATGAACAGGATGATCACGCCCTTGAACGAACCCGCGTTGGCGCTCTTGAAGGCTTCGACGATGAGGTCGGCGGTCTTGGCCGACTCCGGGCCACCGAAGACGAGCATGTTGCCCGGCGTGACGCCGCGGGCGACGGTGCCCTGCACGTTCTCGAGCTGACGCGCGCGACCGTCCTGGCCGTTCTGGTCGTCACCGGCCGGAACGAAGTACGGGAACGGACGGTCAGCCGTCATGCCCTGCATGTTCTTCCGCACGATCTGGCCGAAATACTGGCTCCAGGCCTTGGTGTCGGTCGGGTTGGACGGCTTGGCGACGGCAGCTTCCTGAGTCGTGGCGGCCTGATCGGCATCTTCGGACTTGTTGCAGGCCGAGAGGGCCAGGGCGGCGGTCAGGGCCACGGACGCGGCGAGGACGAACTTACGCATGATGATCACCTTTGATTTCAAGAGTTGCGCCAGCGTTGGCGCATGGCCTGCTGCACCGCCGGATGCACGAAGCCGGAGATATCGCCACCCAGGCGACCGATTTCACGCACGAGCGAGGAAGAGATAAAGCTGTATTGCTCCGCCGGGGTCAGGAACAGCGTCTCGGCCTGAGGAATCAGGTGACGGTTCATGCTGGCGAGCTGGAATTCGTATTCGAAGTCCGACACGGCGCGCAGGCCGCGAAGGATCACGCCCGCGCCGATTTCCGTCACGAAGTGGGCGAGCAGGCAGTCGAAACCGCGCACCTCCACGTTCGGCAGGTCGGCCAGCGCCAGACGGGCCAGCGCGATGCGCTCGCCCAGGCTGAAACCGGGGCCCTTGTTACGACTCTCCGCCACCGCGACCACGATCCGGTCGAACAGCGGCGCGGCACGCGACACGAGGTCGGCGTGACCGTTCGTGATGGGATCGAACGTGCCCGGATAAACGGCAAGTCGGGGATTGGCCGGCGGATGAGTCATGGACACTGGGGTCAGGGAAAACGCGGGCTAGCTTAACGGATCGGCCGGGGCGCGGCGATAGAGGGTGTACGTCACCTCTCCCGCCTGACCCTGCCGGTGCGCGAGCCAGGTCGGGGGCAAGGTGAAGACCGCGCCACGCGGCGACTCCACATAGATCCAGGCCGTCGGCGTCAGCCAGCCCCCGCTTTCGAGCTGCGCGGCGATCCCGGCCCAGGCATCCAGCGCGAACGGCGGATCGAGGAAAACCAGATCGAACGGCTTGCCGGAGCCCTTCAGCCAGCGAGCCGCGTCGTCGCCGACGACCTCTCCGTCGGTCTTCAGCCGCGACAGGTTCGCTTTGAGCGCCGCCGCCAGCCGGGGCTCCCGCTCGACGAAGGTGACGCTGCCCGCGCCGCGCGACAGGGCCTCGATGCCGAGGGCACCGGTGCCGGCGAAGGCGTCGAGGCAGCGGGAGCCCGCCACCACCGGCTGCAGCCAGTTGAACAGGGTTTCCCGCACGCGCTCGGCCGTGGGGCGCAGCCCCGGCAGATCGGGCACGTCGAGCCGGGAGTTGCGCAGGTTTCCGCCGATGACGCGGATGCGGCCGGAGGCGGTCATCGCTCAGCGGCCAGTGTGGGCGGGAGTGCTAGCATTCGCCTATTGTCTTTGAATCCCTCCCGCAATGCTCAAGTTCTGGAAGAAGAAGCCCGCCGAACCGGCGACGACCGAGGCCCCGGCAACGGACGAGCGCGTCGATCGCGCCGCCGACCCAGCCGCCACCGACCTGGGCAGCCTGGTCGCCGAGGCACTGGCGGAAACGGCAGCCCCCGAGCCCGAGGCTCCCGAGGTCGAGCCCGAGGCGGAAGACACCCTCGTGGCCGAGGCCGCGCATGAGGCCACACCCGCGCCCGAGGCGTCCGCAAAGCGCAGCTGGCGCGATCGCCTGTCCGGCAGCGGTTTCGCCAGGAGCCTGGGCGCGCTGTTTGTCCGCCACCCCAAGCTCGACGACGATCTGCTCGACGAGCTGGAAACCGCCCTGATCACCGCCGATGTCGGCGTCGAAGCCAGCACCCAGCTGGTCGAGGGCCTGCGCAAACGCATGCACAAGCGCGAGTTCGCCGACGCCGGCGCGATGCTCAAGGTGCTGCGCGACGAACTGGTCGCGCTGCTCAAGCCGGTGGAAAAGCCGCTCGACGTCTCGACGCACAGCCCGTTCGTCATCCTCACCGTCGGCATCAACGGTGTGGGCAAGACCACGACCATCGGCAAGCTCGCGCGCCGCTACGTCGACGAAGGCCGCGGCGTAATGCTCGCGGCGGGCGACACCTTCCGCGCCGCCGCCGTCGAACAGCTGAAAACCTGGGGCGAGCGCAACAAGGTTCCGGTCGTCTCGCAGGGCCAGGATGCCGACTCCGCCAGCGTCATCTTCGATGCCCTGCAGGCGGCGCGCTCGCGCGGCACGCAGGTGCTTATCGCCGACACCGCCGGTCGTCTGCACACGCAGGGCGGGCTGATGGATGAACTGGGCAAGATCGTCCGCGTCATGAAGAAGCTCGACGCCGCCGCGCCACATGAAGTCCTCATGGTGATCGACGGCACCACCGGTCAGAACGCCATCAGCCAGCTCCGCCAGTTCCGCGATACGGCGGGTGTCACCGGACTCGTGGTGACCAAGCTCGACGGCACGGCCAAGGGCGGCGTGATGTTCGCGCTCGCCCGCGAGTTCAGCCTGCCGATCCGCTACGTCGGATTAGGCGAAACCGCGACCGATCTGCGCGTGTTCGACGCCGCCGCTTTCGTGGACGGCCTGCTCCCTGCCAACCTTGGCGGCTGAGTGACGCGCATGCCTGACAGGTCGCTGCCGTGAACCGGCGACTACGCATCGGATTGCTCGCCGTCGGCGGGCTGCTCATGGGCATCCTCGTCGCGGCACTGGTCGCCACATATGTGGTTCTGCAGCCGGAACGATTCACGGCGATGCTGCAATCGCGTGCCGAGGAGGCGGGTCTCGACCTCGGGCTGGCCAGCCCGGCCAGTCCGACGCTCTGGCCCAAGCCGGCGCTCGAGCTCGAGGGACTGACCTTGCGCGCCCGTGGCTCGGGCACACCTCTGATCGTCGCTTCGCGCGGCAAGCTGGTGCTGCCGTGGCGCACGTTGCTCGGTCAGGACACCACGGTGTCGCGACTCGAAGTGGAAGGCGCGCGCATCGACATGGACGCCGTGTCCGCGTATATCGACACGCTCCCCTCGCGACCGTCGACCGCGGGCGCGATCCTGCCGGGTATCGACGCGGGGTTCCGCGTCACCCGTGGCACGCTGACCCGGGGCAACCGTCTTCTCCTGTCCAACGTGGACATCGATGCGGGCCGCCTGGCCGATGGCCGTGTGTTCGACCTCAGACTCGCGGCATCGTCCAGCGAAAAGCCGTACTCGATGACGCTTCGCACGCGCCCGGTCCTTTCGCGTGGCGTGCTCACGCTCAACGATCTCACGCTCGATCTCGCCAGCCAGGATCGCTTCGCCGCGAGCCTGCGCGGCGAAGCCACCTGGCGCGGCGGTGCGGACGTCGGTGCCTCACTGGCCGGGCGCATGACACGGCACGATGCGTCGCCTTTCGACGTGGTCCTCAACGTCACACCCGCGAATCAGCAGGATCCCCTGTTCGTCGCGCTGAAGCTCGACGGTCCGACCGACCATGCCGACCTGCGTGTGCCACCGCTGGCCGTGGCCGAATGGTGGAGCGGCATCAACGCGGGCGGCGCACCGACGCTTCCGCCACTGCTTGGCAGCGTCGACGCGGCGGCCATCGACACCGACAGCGTGCACATCAAGGGCTTGCATATCCGCGCGACGCCGGACGTCACGCCGGTAATCGCGCCAGCGTCAGCGAGCACCGCTGCGCGCCCGGCCACCGGGCTCATGCCGTGAATCCGTTCGCCCGTGAACTGCTGCGCTGGTACGACCACCACGGACGCAAGGACCTGCCCTGGCAGCATCCGCGCGATGCCTACCGCGTGTGGCTGTCCGAGATCATGCTGCAGCAGACCCAGGTGGTCACCGTCATCGGTTACTTCCAGCGGTTCGTCGAGCGGCTGCCTACGCTGGCCTCGCTTGCCGAAGCCGACGAGGACACCGTCCTCGCACTCTGGTCGGGGCTCGGCTACTACCGGCGAGCACGGTTTCTGCACCGTGCCGCGCAGCTGTGCGTCGAACGTCACGCCGGTGAGCTGCCGCGCGATCTCGATGCGCTGATCGCCCTGCCCGGCATCGGCCGCTCCACCGCCGGCGCGATCCTGGCGCAGGCCTATGGGCTGCGCTTCCCCATCCTCGATGGCAACGTCAAGCGCGTGCTGACCCGCTATCACGGCGTCGCCGGGCACCCGGGCGAAAGCGCGGTCGAGAAGCGCCTGTGGATTCATGCGGATGAGCACACACCGGCGACCCGTACCGCCGACTACACGCAGGCGATCATGGATCTCGGCGCCACCGTCTGTGTGCGCAGCAAGCCGGCCTGCATGCTGTGCCCGCAGGCGGCCACCTGCGTCGCGCATCGTGACGGACTGACCGCCGTACTGCCCACCGCCAAGCCGGGCAAAAAGGTACCCACGCGCGCTCTCGCGATGCTGTTGTTGCGCGACGCGCAGGGCCGGGTGCTGCTGGAGAAGCGTGGCCCGCAGGGCGTGTGGTCCGGCCTGTGGAGTCTGCCCGAGGCACCCGATGCCGACGCCGCACCGACGGTCGCGCTCCGCCTGGCACGCGTCGGCTCGGCCGATCCCCTGCCCGCCTTTACCCACGTCTTCAGCCACTACCGGCTGGACGTTTCACCCATCCTGTTCGACCATGCGACCCCGCTGACCGCCGTGGCAGACCGCGACGACCAGCGCTGGTGCGCCCGCGACGAGCTCACCGCTCTCGGCCTGCCGGCACCCGTCCGCACGCTGCTCGACAACCTCCCGGAGATATCCCCATGACGCGCATGGTTCACTGCGTAAAGCTCGGCCGCGACGCCGAAGGCCTCGACTTCGCCCCCTGGCCCGGCGACCTGGGCAAACGCGTCTACGACAGCGTCTCGAAAGAAGCGTGGGCCCAGTGGCTGTCCCACCAGACCATGCTGATCAACGAGATGCGCCTGTCTCCCCTCGACCCGAAGACGCGCACGTTCCTCAGCGGCGAAATGGAGAAGTATTTCTTCGGCGGCGATGTGGTTCAGCCCGCCGGTTACGTCCCGCCTGAACAAGAGGCTTGACGCCGGAGCCCGCACCCGATTTAATACGCGGCTCCACTCGCCGCAACGATCGTTGCAGGCACCTGTGGCTCGGTAGCTCAGTTGGTAGAGCAGGGGATTGAAAATCCCCGTGTCGGCGGTTCGATTCCGTCCCGAGCCACCATTTATTCAGTGACTTAGGCCACCTTCCGGGTGGCCTTTTTCGTTGGTGTCCGGCCGCTAAGCTAGACTGGGTGCCCCACATAAGGAAGCGTGCTGATGACATCACCCTTGCGGCTGTTGAGCGCAGCCCTGGCGCTGTTAGTTCCCGTTATGGCGCTCGGCGCAACGCCGCCTGCCGCCCCTGCCGAAGTCACGGCCGCTGCTCCGCCCGGGACCACCCTTCTTGCATTTTCGTCAAGTGGCGAACAGCCGAACGCGGACGCGGTGGCGGTGTTTCAAACTGCGCCCGACAAAGACAATGTACGCCACCGTACCCTTGTAATTTTCGGCAAGAAAGACGACAAGTTTGTGCCTGATGTTTCCAACGACAAGGTTATCGCCTGCTCGCTGTGCAGCCAGTTCCATGACGACCAGTTTTATCCCGATGGCGTCAAGGTTACGCCTGGACACATCCATATCGACCAGTCCGACGCGGGCGAAAAGCCGTCGGAGACAGCGCTGGATTTTGTACGAAAAAAGGACGGCTGGCATGTGACCAAAGCGACACGTCGAACGGTCGTGGCCGGTTACGGAGCGGACACATTCGCTGACCTCCCGTTACCCCCATCCGGACTTGCCAAGGACATGGATGCAAAGTGGTCCGTTCCGGTTTTTTACAACACGGTCCTGTTCAACCGGCGCAACGGAAAGTTCATGTTCATGCACCAAAACAACACGCCGGACGCTGTCTGGGCAGCCGCAAAAGGGGACTGCAACAAGGAAGACTGCGACGTCCTAGTGCAACAGCAGGACGGTTGCATTTCCCTCGTGCGGGATTCAACGGGCCGCCCGTTCGCAGCGGGAACCCCGAATCCCAAGGACAAGAAAGCTGCTCTGTCCAAGGCCATGGACGCTTGCAGTGCAGCGGGAGGGACAATGTGCAAGGAGGCCAACACCGACTGTAGTACCGGAATTTTTTGAAGCTGCTTTGTCGGCGCCAAGGACCTTTGAAAGGACTGGATATGGACGTTATTTCAGACAAGAAGGTGGACAGGCTCGTCGCCGCGTATGGCATGACGCGCATCTACGAGCTCGATGACAAATCGCGGGTGACCGCTCTGGACGGCATAGCAGCCTAGCGACAACTCTCCCGCTTTCAGTAGCAGTCCGATCCTGACTGCGGAATTACTGTAATTGTTTTGCGTAGGCGGCGTGCTTCAGACCGCCCACTGCTTTTTTGGTCGTTCCTCGTCGTATTCACGACGCCAACTTCGATCTCTGTGCGTGCATGCAGAAGGCCGGGAAACCCGTGCTCCTTGAGGCATTAGTCGCGAATCATTCCGTTCAAAGGTTCGGTGTAAGAGTTCTGGTTAGATGTGCCAGGTTCGGTAAGCCTAAGCTGCACGCCATGGTCGTGAGCCAAAGCGACCATGACCCTACCGCAGAACGCCTTTCCGTTATCGCTGCGAAGCACCCTTGGTAGGCTGCGCGTGACGGCCATGCGATCTATGACGCGCGTTACGCCGATGCCCGAGAGGGCTCGCTCGATTTCCATGGCGACAGCCTCATGTTTCGCGTCATCGACGATCGTCAGGCATTTGATGGCGCGGCCCCCCGGCGGCGCCATCAAGCACGAAATCAATCGACCAGGCCTCGACCGCGGCCGCCGGGCGAAGCAGTGGCTGCCTTTCGGCCGGTAGACCTTTCCTTCATTTGCGCCGCCGCACCTGGAGGCTGGCCTCTTGATGCAAGCGCTCGGCCCGCTTGCAATTCACCGCGTGCCAGGCCTGGCCTGGCGAAGCTTCAGATAGATCATGCCCACCCCATACGTTTATGGCGATTCGCCAGCGTGCAGATCATCTCGCGGAGTTCGACGTTACGGTCGGGGCGCGGCTCGTAGCGGTAGGCGCGCCGCTACTTAGTGCCGGGTGGGGGACATTGTGTCAACCACATTCGAGTAGTCGCGCTCACCCTCCTTCTGTAAGAGCGTCGAGCCAATGACGCAGGCGTCGGCGAAACCCTCATGCAACGCGTTCAAGCAGCCGCTATCATGCCCTCAGCCGAAGGGCGCTCCTGCAACTCATCTCAAGGATTCGAGGATGCCGAGCCAATGAGTTTCTTGCCGAATCGATGTCTCGCAGTTCTGACGGCCGCGGCGCTATCCAGCGCAGCCGCATTAGCGAGTCCCGCCGTCCTTTCGGTTGTACAGCCCACGCAAAGCGGCATCCGTGCGTACAGAGCAACGGCGCCCACGCCCGCCTCCACGACACCCGCCACGCCTCCAGAAGGACCTAGGGTGACTGCTGCTACCCCTCAGCAGTCGGCGGCTGCCGCCCATGCCACCCAACTGCTGATCAGCTTCCTCAGCAGCCTGAATTCAACTGCGGAAATCACGCCTGAGCGGGTCGGGAAACAGTTTGACGGAAAGCTGATTCAGGATGATGATTCGCTCGCTTATCGGAGCTCAGACCTCGGCAACGGATGGATCTACGGCGTAAAAGTCATTCCGCCGAAGAAGGCCTTCAAGCCCGGTTTCGGTTTTTGGTTCTACAACCCCGACCGCTCTGCCGACCCGTCAACCGTCTGTAGTCTCACGATGGCCGCCCTGCGACAAGGCCTGGTGGCCCATGGCTTCGTCGAGAAGTCGTCACCATCGGAGATCGGCGGCATCGATTGGGTGAATTTCGTCAGGAACGACGTCTGGCTCACCGTTACCCGCCGTGATGTAGTGCAGGGCACGGGTGAGAGCTTGTGCGTTATGAGCCTGCAGACCGACGACAGCTTTTAACGGAACAGGCTTCCCTTTGCTACGCCAACGTCGGCCTCGAAGCGGCCGTGAGCCGCTTTGCTCTGAACCACCGGGCGTCACGTGAGCGGCAGAGAACCAGTGACGGCGCCGCCCTCTCACACGCCTTCGCCAGCCAACAAAAACAAAAAAAGCCGCCCGTGGGAGCGGACGGCGATCCGAGGATTTGCAGCGGGTCCTTCCCTGGACCGTTTGTCTGGTTACGCGATCACTGAAGTGGCGCTGATCAGAAGTCGTATGTCGCCGTGAGGCGGGCATAGCGCGGCGTCTGGTAGTACTGACCCAGGTCGTAGTTGTTGTTGACCGTGGTCGGTGCCGACTCGTACGTGGAGAAGCTGTTCAGCGGCTTGCGCTCGTTGATCACGTTGAACACGCTCAGACCGAACGCCATCTTGCCGTCGAAGTAGCCCGGACGATAGGTAACGGCCAGATCGACCTGGCGGTACCACGGGTTGCGCTTCTCGCCCGGATGCGACGGCTGACCGTTGCAGTTGTGATAAGCCGAGCCGTAGCCGATCGGATCCGGGTCTTCTTCACCGTCTTCATAACCGAGGCACGACTTCGGCGCACCGGAGGCGAGACGGAGGTTGCCCGAGACCAGCCATTCCGGCGTCAGCTGATACGCGCCGTAAGCCTTGATCTGATGGGTACGGTCATTCGACAGCAGACCATTGGCGTAACGCATCAGCTCAGCCGAATCCCAGTCTTCCGTCTTCGAGATATCGGTCTGCCCGATGTCGGACTTGGTCTGGCCTTCGGTGTTGCCGTAGCTGCGCGAGAACGTGTAGTCCAGGCGCCCCTGCCACTTACCGTCGAACGGGTGCTCGAGGTACATGTCGAGCGCGTAGTAGGCACGCTTGGCGCCGGTCGAGAAGCCCCAGTCGTCCTTGCTCATCTTGACTTCGGTGCGACCCGAACCGTCGACGTTGGCGAGGCTGAAGGTGTTGGATGAGCCCGGGTTGAAGATCACGCAGCCAGGAATGACCACGGAGTTTGGATCGCCACCCTGCGCGGTGATCTTGTCTGCCAGCAGGCCGGTGTCGCAGACATCGTCGATGGCGGTACGCAGCCTGCGCAACGTCACCTTGGCACCGGTGACCCAGCCGTCACCCAGGGTCTTGTCGAAGCCGATGATGCCTTCGTCCTGATACTGCGATTTCAGGTCACGCGCGCTGACCGCGATCGGGTCGACCGCCTGACCGTACTCGCCGTCCGACGACACGGCGCCCGGCGAGATCTCGGTCAGACCCGTGGGACGACCGAGCTGATCGATGCCGGTGTAGGTGTAGTAGATGTCGGTATACGTCGAGGGCGAGGCACCGCGCACGGCCACGTTGTTCGGCAGCGCGAGGTAGTAGCGGCCGAAGTTCGCGTACAGCTTCAGCGACGAGTCGCCGTAGACGTCCCAGCTGGCGCCCAGACGCGGCGCCCACTGCGCCGCATTGTTGACGTACGGACGGTTCTTGTCGTTGAAGTTCTTGAAGCGATCGTTGCGTACGCCGAGGCTCAGCAGCCAGCGGTCGGTCACCTGCCAGCGGTCTTCCAGGTACTGAGCCCTCTGGTCCACGGACATGCTGGTGACGGTGCTGAACACGCGCTGGGTGACGTAGTAACCGTCACCACCCGGAGCGCCGACGCCGAGCGACGTGCTGATCGGGATGTTCTCGTTACCCGCCGCCACTTTGCGATAGCGCAGGTAGTAACCCGGACCGCTGGTCGACGAGCCTTCATTGCTCGCGTCGTAGCTCATGTTGTCGATACCGCCGGCGAGGTGGTGATCGCCGACCTGCCACTCGAGGTCGAGGCGAAGGCCATGCGTCTTGCTGCCGGCGTTCGGATCCTGCGCGGTCGACGACGAATTGAGGTTGGTGATCGGCGTGCCGCCGTTCAGAGCCGGGTTCTGCAGGTACGGGCTGTCGATATACGGCTGCTGTGCGAGGCCCGGTGTCGGGTTCTGCAGATAGTCGTCGGTCCAGCCCTTGCCGTAGGTCGCGGTCAGGGTGATGTCGTCGGTGATGTAGCTGGTGTACTTGGCGATGGCGTACTTCGTGGTGATCTTGCTGGTGTCGGCGTCGGAACCGAGCGGGCCACCCACGGTGCGCGTGTCGTAGTCGTAGCCGTAATACTTGCCGCGCTGCTCGTCGGTGGAATGGATACCCGTCAACTCAAGGATGTTCGAGTCGTTGATGTTCCAGTCGAGCTTGGCGTAGTACTTCGGCAGGTTGTACGTGTAGTGGTTGTTGGCCACCGGGTTGGCTTCGACCGACGCCGTGCTCGTGCCTTCGGACTTCTCGGCCTCCGCGGCGACGAAGAAGAACAGCTTGTCCTTGATCAGCGGACCACCGACGTACGCGCTGTACGTGGTCGTCCACTTGGTGTTGTCCTGACGATTGCGGTAGATCGAGCCCGGAAGGGTGTCGTCGGCGTAGCCGTAACCGGCCGGGAGGGCCTTGTTCGAGTAATAGATGCTGCCCGGCGTCGACGAGGCGAACTTCGGCTCCCACAGCACCTGTGCACCGAAGTGCCAGTCGTTGGTACCGCGCTTGCCGACCTGGCTGATGACGCCGCCATCCGAGCGACCGTACTTGGCGCTGTAACCGCCCGTATAGACTTCCTGCTGATCGATCGCGCCGTACGGCAGACCGACGCCGCCAAGGTTGCGGTACGGGTCGGACGAGTTGTAGCCGTTGATGTAGTAGGCGTTCTCGGAGGCACCGGAGCCGCCGAACGACACGGTGCGGTAGCGACCGTTACCCAGGTTGCTCGAGCCCGGGACGGCACCCGGCGCCAGCAGGGCGATCGCCTCGGCATTGCGTCCCAGCGGAAGACGCGCCAGCGTCTGCGCGGTGACGACGGTGCGCGAATCGACCGCGGTGGTGTCGATGGGTGGCAGGCTGTTGGCCGTCACCGTCACCGAGTCCAGTGCCTGAGCGCTGGCTGCGGTGGCCGGGGCCTGGAACGACACATCGGTGGCGCCACCGACCTTCAGCGCAACATCTTTGCGCGAATCGACGACGGCGCCATCGCGCTTGAGGCTGACGGTGTACGACCCGAGGGGAAGGTTGCCGATGCGATACCGGCCCTGTGCGTCGACCGGCACTTCGCGTGTAAAACCCGTGCTGCCGGTGACCGATACGGTTTCGCCTGCGGCCGCGGGTACCTGACCGAAGATGTCACCGGTCGTGGACTGTGCAAACGCCGGTGCGGTCGCACCCACGCCAAGGGCGAGCGCTAGCGCCAGCGCGGACGGCCGAAGGCCTCCGCGACGGCGGATGATCTGGTGCTGCATTGGTGTCTCCCCGAAAAAACGACCCTTAGCAAGGGCCATTAAAAAGTTGCGCTTCGCGCGAACCCGCAAATAAAGAAACCTGGTACGTCCCGCCAGTCGCGCATGCTCCCCCGAGCCGACGCGACTTCAAGCTTTCCCATCGCGAGTCCGTGCGACGCGTTCACCTCGCCGCCGATGAGATGACGGTGTTTCATACATGAGGCACGTATGAACTTAGGGACTGGCAGCAGCCCTGTCAAACAAAAATTTGAGATTTTTCGTAAGAAATATTCCTAGACAGGTATTTCTCCGAAAGCGGGACCCGGTCAAGGACTTGGCAAGCGAAACCTGCCTCCCCGCCTCTGGTCCCCACCTGTCTCAGATGTTGACGTCAGCGCCCTGCTCGCTGGCACAGCGCTTCAGGCTGTCTTCGAGCGCGCGCCTCTCGTCGATCCGCGCCTCCGGTACGGTTTCCTTCGCCAGCACGCGCCGCAGGTACAGCACGCGCGTGTCGACCGACGCCCGGAGTGCATCACGGGCGTCGTGGCCGCACGGAGTACGCGCCTTCCACGACGCAAGCTGGTCGATATGCGGTTTCATCGCCTCGAGGCGAGCGGGCTGTGCGTCGACGGAGGCGCGTTCGAGATCGTCGACGCGCGCGGTCCAGTCCGCGGCCATGCCGCGAAGATCGCTGACATCGGCGCTGAGGGCGGCCGCATCGGATTTGCGGGCCCGGTGCGATTCACTGATCGCCAGGATCGCTGTCGTCGCCGACGCCACAAACGCCACCAGAATGACGATGAGTGCCGTGCGGCGCCCGTTCGCCTTCGAAGGCTCCGTCTGGGGATCGAGCTCGGTCATGTCGGTTTCCGGATGGCTGTCGATGGCAACGCCGTAGTTTGCCCCATTGCCGGCACCGCTGCGTCACGACGCAATGTCGCGCCTCGACCCTGTGACCCGGTCACGGCAATGACGTGTTTACGTGGCTATAGTCGGGTGCTCATTCCGAACCGAAGGACCCCGCCCGCCATGCCTCGTTTCCGTCAACTCGCGCTGATTGCCGGCCTCGCTGCCATCCTTGCCACACCCGCCATGGCGGAAGACCTCAAGGTCATGTCCTTCAACGTGCGCACCATGACCGGCAACGATGGCCTCAATGGATGGACGCATCGCCGCGACCTCTTCGCCGACACCATCCGTCAGCTGCATCCCGACGTGATTGGCACCCAGGAGCTGTATAAGGCGCAAGGCGACGACACGATCGAACGCCTGCCGGAGTACACGTGGTTCGGCCGCGATCGCTATGGCGATCATCGCGACGAGCACATGGGCATCTTCTATCGAAAGGATCGCCTGAAGATCGTCGAGTCGGGCGACTTCTGGCTTTCCGACACTCCGGACAAGGTGGCCAGCATCACGTGGGGCAATATCTTCCCGCGCATGGTCAACTGGGCGCTTTTCGAGCGGACCTCCGATCACAAGCGGTTCTATCTGCTCGACACGCACTTCCCTTACCGCGATCAGGATGAAGATGCGCGTTCGCGCAGCGCACATGAGATCGCCGCGTGGATCGCGAAGCTCCCGGCGAATGTCCCCGTCATTCTCACCGGCGACTTCAACACGGGCCCGGACAGCGAAACGCATAAGGCGCTGACCGCCACGTTCAAGGACGCATGGATCGCCGCGCCGAAGCACGAGGGTCCGGCCGAGACCTTCCACGACTTCACCGGCAAGGCGACCAAGCGGATCGACTGGATCCTTTATCGCGGTGTCGAGGCGAACTCGGTACGGACGATTACGGTGTCGAAGGACGGCCGTTATCCCTCGGATCACTTCCCGGTGCAGGCCGACTTCACCCTCTGACGTGGAACACCGGCCTGCGCCGCCTCTTTCCCGATGATGCGACGACGGTGGTAGCGAACGCGTCGGCGGAAACCGTCGACACTTCGAAGCGCCACCGTCTTCGCGGACGAGCGCGGTGCCCGAAAGACGCGGCCTGCCAGCTGGATGCCCCAGCGGTCGAACGTGCGATCAAACACCATCGCGGCGGCGATGACGACCGCGAAGGTCGCCGGGACGGTGAGCATCGCTGCGGTGACCGGATCGAGGGCCAGCCGCCCTGCCATGACGGTGAAAAACCAGGCCGAGAAGCTCAGCAGAATCGGCAGGTGGACAAGGTAGAACGCATAAGAGATGCGCCCCATGAACTGCGCGGGCCGACTCTGCAATACACGGTCGAAGCTGCCGCACCGGACGACGTATAGCAACAGAATCCCGCCGACGACGTTGAAGAATGCTTTGCGCTCGTTGTCCGCAAGCGGCAGCACGTGCGTCCAGTCGTACCAGGGCGAGACGTCGAAGCCACCGCAGATAATCGCTCCCCCGACAGCCAGGGCCAGCAGCGGTTTCGACGACGTGAGGCGTGCTTCGCCAACATGGCTGCCGGCAAGGAACGCCGTGTAGTACGGCCAGTCATGGGGAAAGAACCACGCGAGCAACGCCACCGCGAACGCGAAGTTGAGCGGCGCCGCACGCCCTGGCAGCGTCAATGAGCGATAGGCGAAGACGAACATCGAGCCGAGCAGCTCGATCTTCATCGTCCAGAGGGTCGGATTGAAACGCGACCATCCACCGAGAATCGTGCCGTACGTACCATCGCGCAGCGCCTCGATGAAGTCCGGCGGCTTCTTCCAGAAATCGGCCAGCCAGGTCGAACCGGACAAATGGCCCGCCTCGACCGCGTGACTCCACCCCATCGCCATGACGAACCAGGCGAACATCACCGACCCGAAGATCGGTACGCCGAGGCGCAGGTAGCGACGCGACGCGCGCAACCGGAACGAGCCCGTATCGCCGGTCTCGATGAACGACTTGGTCAGCACATACCCGCTGAGCACGAAGAAGATGCATACCGCGAACTGGCCGTTCCAAAGCACCGAAAGCGGCTGGAAGGCGATCACCTGATCGACCACGCCACGCATGGCGTCCGGCGTGGTGGTATCCGGGTAGATCCAGGCGAATCCGCCCGGCAGGAAAGCCAGGAAGAGATGGCACAAGAGCACGTTTACCGCGGCGAGACCGCGCAGGCCGTCGGCTGAGATGTCTTTACGCATCGAGCTTCCCGCTGCAAAAGGTCATAAAAACAAGCCCCGGTTGGCCGTACGGTGAACGCAGATTCTTCCGTTCGGGCTGGCTTTGGGAAGATGACGGTCGCGTGAGGACTTGCGGAGCAAGCCGACGCCCGGCAAGAATCGGCCATCGATGCCGGGGGATACACCATGCGCCGCCTGATAGCCGCCGTGACTTTCACGTTTGCCGCGCTCTGTGCCTTTGCCGACTCGTCGGCCTCACAGACCCCGCCAGCTTCGTATTTCGACAACACCGGACGCGACGACGTGCTCTCGGGCGGTCAGAAGTCGATCGTCATCGATACGCCCAAAGGCAAGTTCAAGGTCTGGACCAAGCGCGTCGGCAACAACCCGACGATCAAGGTTCTGCTCCTGCACGGCGGGCCGGGCGCCACGCACGAGTATTTCGAGGCGTTCGACAGCTACTTCCCCGGCGCCGGCATCGAGTATTACTACTACGACCAGCTGGGTTCGGCCTTCAGCGACAAACCCACCGATGAATCACTGTGGGAAATTCCCCGTTTCGTCGACGAAGTGGAGCAGGTCCGCCGGGCGCTTCACCTGGACAAGGATAATTTCTACCTCCTAGGCCATTCCTGGGGCGGCGTGCTCGCGATCGAGTACGCGCTGAAGTACCCGCAGCACCTCAAGGGCCTGATCATCTCCAACATGGTCGACAGCATCCCCGCGTACAACGAGTACGCGAACAAGGTGCTCATGCCCGCCATGGACCAGAAGAAGCTCGCCGAGGTCAAGCGCATGGAGGCGGAGAAGAAAACCGCCGACCCTGCCTACATGGCACTGCTGATGCCGATGCACTATGAGCAGCACGTGCTGCGCATGCCGGCCGACCAGTGGCCCGAGCCCGTGGAGCGCGCGTTCGGCCACATCAACGAGCAGATCTACGTCTCGATGCAGGGCCCCAGCGAACTCGGTGCCAGTGGCAAGCTGCTGCACTGGGACCGCAGCAAGGACCTGAAGAACATCAGGGTGCCCACGCTGGTCATCGGCGCCCGTTACGACACGATGGACCCCAGGTACATGGAAGCCATGGCGAAGAAGATGCCGGACGCGCGCTTCCTGCTCTGTTCCAGGGGCGCCCATCTGGCGATGTACGACGACCAGACCACGTACTTCACGGGACTGATCGGATTCCTGAAGGACGTGGACGCGGGTAAACCGCTGCGCTGAGGCCTTGGTCCTTCGGCAGTCTTCGCTCCTGAGACGGCTTTCTGGCAACATCACCCGGTTAACGACGCGCTGATGCGCGCCAGCCGGACAGCCAAACCCATGAATCTGCAAGCCAATTACGAACAGATCCCGCTCAAGGACTACGCCGAGCGGGCCTATCTCGACTATTCCATGTATGTGGTGCTGGATCGCGCCCTGCCCTTCGTGGGCGACGGCCTGAAGCCGGTCCAGCGCCGTATCATCTACGCCATGAGCGAACTGGCGCTGGGCGCCACCGCCAAGCCGAAGAAGTCGGCCCGTACCATCGGCGACGTCATCGGCAAGTTCCATCCCCATGGCGACTCGGCGTGCTACGAGGCGATGGTCCTCATGGCCCAGCCGTTCTCGTATCGATACCCGCTGGTCGACGGCCACGGCAACTTCGGCTCGCCGGACGATCCGAAGAGCTTCGCCGCCATGCGGTACACGGAGTCGCGCCTGACGCCGATCGCCGAGGTCCTGCTCTCCGAGCTCGGCCACGGCACGGTCGACTGGGTACCGAACTTCGACGGCACCATGAACGAGCCGTCGTGGCTCCCGGCTCGCGTCCCGCACGTGCTGCTCAACGGCTCCATGGGCATCGCGGTCGGCATGGCCACCGATATCCCTCCGCACAACCTGCGCGAAGTGGCCAGCGCCTGTATCCGCCTGCTCGACGACCCCGACGCGACGATTGCCGACCTGTGCGAGCACGTACAGGGTCCCGACTACCCGACCGACGCCGAGATCATCACGCCACGCCGTGAACTCGCCGCCATGTACCAGAACGGTACCGGCTCGGTGCGCGCGCGTGCCGTCTACGTGCGTGACGAGGGCAACATCGTCATCACGGCGCTGCCGCACCAGGTGTCGCCTTCCAAGATCCTCGAGCAGATCGCCGCGCAGATGCGCGCGAAGAAACTGCCGATGATCGAAGACCTGCGCGACGAGTCCGATCACGAGAACCCGATCCGCCTCGTCCTCGTGCCGCGCTCCAACCGTGTCGACGTCGAAGAAATGATGCAGCACCTCTTCGCCACGACGGATCTGGAGAAGAGCTTCCGCGTCAACATGAACATGATCGGCCTCGACGGCCGGCCGCAGGTGAAGGATCTGAAAATGATCCTGAGCGAGTGGCTGCGTTTCCGTACCGATACGGTCACGCGCCGGCTCACTCATCGTCTGGGCCGCGTCGAGCGTCGCCTGCACCTGCTCGAAGCGCTGCGCATTGCTTATCTCAACATCGACGAAGTCATCCGTATCGTCCGTACCGAGGACGAGCCGAAGCCGGTGCTCATGGAGCGCTTCCGTCTCGATGACGAACAGGCCGACTACATCCTCGAAACCAAGCTGCGCCAGCTGGCCCGCCTGGAAGAATTCAAACTCAACGAAGAGCGCGACAAGCTCGAAGAAGAGCGCGCGCGCATCAACGTGCTGCTGAAGTCGCCGGCCAAGCTGAAGAGCCTGATCAAGGAAGAGCTGCGCGGCGACGCCGAGAAGTTCGGCGATGAGCGCCGCTCGCCCCTGATCGAACGCAGCGTGGCTCAGGCCCTGGACGAGAGCGCGCTGGTCGCCTCCGAGCCGGTCACCGTCGTCCTGTCGCAGAAGGGCTGGGTACGTGCCGGCAAGGGCCACGAGATCGATGGCGAAGCGTTGTCCTACCGCGACGGCGACAGCCTGCTGGCGATCTCGCGTGCGCGCACCACGCAGCAGGTCGCCTTCATCGACTCGACCGGTCGCGCTTACGCCACGGCGGCACATACGCTGCCTTCCGCACGCGGAAACGGCGAGCCGCTGACCGGCCGTTTCAGTCCACCTGCCGGCGCCCGCTTCGACGCGGTGGTCACCGCCGACAACGACACCCGCATCGTCCTTGCCACGGACTTCGGGTACGGCTTCGTGACGCGTTTCGAGGCGCTCACGGGTCGGCAGAAGGCGGGCAAGCAGATCATCAGCCTGAGCGATGGCGCGCGCGTGCTCGCCCCGGCGATCACCGCGGACCCGTCGCGCGACCGTATCGTGGTCGTCACCGGCGAAGGCCACCTGCTCATGTTCTCGGTGGCCGAGCTGCCGGAACTGGACAAGGGCAAGGGCAACAAGCTGATCGAGATTCCGAAGACCAAGCTGGCCTCGGGCGAGGAACGCGTCGTTGGCGTGGCCGTTGTCACCGAAGGCAAGGGCGAGGTCACGCTGTACGCGGGACAGCGCAAGCTGACGCTGAAGTGGGCCGATCTGGTCGAGTACGGCGGCAGCCGTGCCACTCGCGGCGGCGTACTGCCGCGCGGGCTGCGTCGCGTGGAGCGGATCGAAACCACCGGTTGATCGCGTGGTTTCGTGAACCCGGCGGGCCGCGGTCGAATGCGGCCCTGCCGGGGCCATCGCCATCAGGGCCGGCAATACGGCTCTAGAGCCGGGTGACGCTCCAGGACACCATCCGCCCGTCCTTGTACGGCATCACCCCGTGAAACGGCCGCGGGTCGTCATCGAAGACCAGCGGCAGGAAGTGCCGGTCGCCTTCCCACATCGGCAGGGCGTCCAGCCCATCCACCGGCACCCACTCGAGCGCACCCTCAGGGTTGGACTCCATCGGCGTGCCGCTATAGCGGTCGATGATGAAGATGAAACCCAGCCAGTCCTCGCCGTGCTTGCCGAAGCCCGGCCAGTTCAGCGTGCCGCGCAGACGCATTTCCAGGCATTCGATGCCCGCCTCCTCGAGGATTTCGCGGCGCATGCAGGCCGCGATATCTTCGCCAGGTTCCATCTTGCCGCCGAGGCCGTTGTACTTGCCCAGGTGATGATCGTCCTTGCGGGCATTGCGATGGATCATGAGCACACGCTGGCCGTCTGGCGAGAGCACGTAGCCGAGCGTGGCGACGATGGGCGTATAGGGCATGGCGATGACGCTACCGGGGAAAAACCCGGGAGTTTACGCCCTCCGGACGCGAAGACGCCGTCTGGCCCCTTGCGCCGCCCGTCCGACCCGGCGACCATCGGCGCATGCCCCACCCGTCTCTCCCCCGCATGACCCCCGCTTTCCTCCTCCGCGCCATGGTCGCCGCCGCCGTCACCGCGTCAGCCATGGGCTGTGCGCCGGCCGCCGATGCCGTCGACAGCCGCGAGGTGGTGTTCGACAGCCAGTCGTACTTCGCCGTCACCGTCGACACCCGGCAGGAAGACATCGAACTGCACTGGCGCAACCCCGACACCGCCCAGCCCTTCGGCAGCATCGAAGCCCTGAAGACCTGGACCACGAGCAAGGGCCGGCCGCTGTCGTTCGCTGCCAACGCGGGCATCTACGATCGCGACTACAAGCCGCTCGGCCTCTACGTCGAAGACGGCAAGGCGCTGGTTCCGCTCAACCTCGCGCATGGCAATCCGCGCTCCGGCAACTTCTCGCTGCTGCCCAACGGTGTTTTCGCCGTGTATGACGACGGAACTGTCGAGGTACGCACGACGGAAGCCTTTAGGGCCGCCGCGCGCAAACCGCGCTGGGCGACGCAGTCGGGACCGATGCTGGTGATCGACGGCGAGGTCAACACGCAGTTCGACAACGGATCGGACAGCATGAAGTGGCGTAGCGGCGTCTGCGCGAAGTCATCGCATGAGGCCGTCTTCGTCGTCAGCCGGGCGCCCGTGAACTTCCACAGCTTCGCCCGGCTGTTCCGCGACGAACTGGGCTGCCGGGACGCGCTGTTTCTCGATGGAACCATCTCGCAGGCGTTCACGCCGGATGACGGCTACGCCGGCGCGCCCGCCTTCATGACCAAGCCCTACGCGGGCATGGTCGCGGTGTTCCCCAAGGGCCGATAACCCTAGCGATAAGGCAGACTGACGGTCATGCCGTCCGACCACCCGACACGCGCCTTCGCACGGTAGGTCGGGTCGTAAGACAGCTGATACGAGGTGCAGGCCGGCCCGTTGGCGCAGGTGTTCAGTCCGGCCTCGTACACCACGTGGTACGGGAGCTTGCGCCCTTCGTTGCCGGCCAGAGGAATCTCCCAGACGATCTCGTGCCGGGGGTTGAGTGTCGAGGCCAGAGCCGTGACGTCGGCCAGGCTTCCATGGTATCGGCGCGCCAGGATCCACTGGAACAGCGCCGGTACGTCGGGCGTCCACCACGTGCTGCGATACGACTCGTTGACGGCGCTGCTCCGCACGCGCACCAGAGGCAGATCGATGCCCGCCGACGTGGATTCGGTCCGCATCAGGTTGAAGCCGAAGGTCATCGAGATTCCCTGCTTGCCCTCCGAATCCATCGAGCGCGAGAATTTCACCTCCCCGCCGAAGGCCCAGCTTTCGCCGAATGACACGTTGACGCTGCCACCGGACGAGTCCTGCGGAAAGAGCTTGCGGAGTACCGGAGCCACCGGGCAGTCGTCCGGCCGGAAGGCGCGTGGCGCGTCACACCGGAAGACATGGGTATCGCCGGTCGCCGGAAACGTCGAGTTCAGCGGCCACGCGGTCACGACATCGCGGTGTTCGATGCTGCCCCAGCCCGAATGGATCGCCACGTCCATCAGGTACCGGAGTTCGTTCCGGGACGGGTCGAGGAAGGCGTGAAACCCGTCGCGCCGGGTGAACCCGGTTCCGGCGCCGTCGCCCAGCGTCTTGGCCCACAGCAGGTAGCTTGCCGTGCCGCCCTGCGTCTGATCCTCACGACGAATCAGCGCCCATTCGGTCGCCAGCGTCAGACGGGGCACGTCGGACGGGGCGAACGGCTCGATGGTGAACTGCGGTGCCTCGGCACGGTGCAGCGACAACGTCCCGTACTGGCACCATCGACGGACCTCCCGGCGGAAATCGTGACGCTCCTCCGAGCTGGGCAAGCGCCCGTCGAAAAGGACGCGCAGCATTTCGCGACTGAAGCTGCGGCAGACTGACGAAGGCGATGCGGCGAGCACGCGGAAGTCGACATGTCGCCCTTCGCGCGGGGCGGCAGCGAGCGGGGCGGCAGCGCGCGGGGTTCGACGGGCGGCAGGCAGGGGATCGTCCCACGGCCAGCGCGAGAGTGCGGCCTTGCGCGCCGCATCGTCCTCACTGTTCAGACCGAAGATGCCCAGCCCCGTCGCGGCGTCGAGGAGGATCGTGTTCGTTTCCGGCCATACGCGGACGAACGATGGCCGCATGAGCGCCAGGACGTCCGGAGACCCGGCCAGCGCGATCCGACCGCCCTCGCCGATGAGCCTGTCCAGGTGACCTCGCACGACGTCCGGCGCATCGGTCGCGTCGACGGTCAGGATCGTTACGGACGGGACGCTGACCTCATCGACCGAGAGGGCGAATCCGGGGAGTGGCGCCAGGGCGCATAGCAGCGCGGATGCCACGAAGCAGTGCCTCATGCTGTTCTTCCTTGAACGATCGGGTGGCGAATGCTCGCACCCGAAGGGCGCACACGCTGCCCGCGACCGACACATCCGGGTGTCGGCGAGAGGCCTCAGCTTACGAAAGCATACGTGCGCAAATGGCCTCGTAGAGGTCCGGCAAACGCTCCAGGTCCGTCACCGACACGCACTCGTCGACCTTGTGGATCGTCGCGTTCACCGGGCCGAGCTCGATCACCTCCGCACCCATCGGCGCGACGAACCGGCCGTCGCTGGTACCGCCGCCCGTGCTCTGCTCGGGATCGATGCCGCACACATCGCGACAGACGCCGACGACGACCTCGCGCAAGCGCCCGCCCGGCGTGGCCAGAAACGGATGCCCCGAGAGCTGCCAGTCGATGGAGAAGTCGACGCCATGGGCGCGCAGGATCGTTTCCGCCCGCTCGCGCAGGCCGTCAGCGGTACTCGCCGTGGAAAAACGAAAGTTGACGAGGGCCACCAGCTCGCCGGGGATGACGTTGTTCGCCCCCGTACCCGCGTTGATGTTGGAGACCTGGAACGAGGTCGGCGGAAAGTCGGCGTTGCCTTCATCCCAGCGTTCCGCCGCCAGCGCGGCGAGTGCGGGTGCGAAAACGTGGATCGGATTGTTCGCCTTCTCGGGATAGGCCACGTGACCTTGCACGCCACGCACCGTAAGCGTCCCCGACAACGAACCCCGGCGACCGACGCGGATGAGATCGCCCAGGCGCTCTTTCGCCGAAGGCTCGCCCACGACGCACGCATCGATCCGCTGCCCGGTTCTTCCGAAGTGCTCCACCACCTCACGGACGCCGTGCAAGGCCACGCCTTCCTCGTCGCTGGTCAGCAGCAAGCCGACCGTGCCGGCATGCGCCGGATGCGTCGACACGAACCGCTCGAGCGCGACCACCATCGCCGCTACCGAGCCCTTCATGTCCGCGGCGCCACGACCGTAGAGAACGCCGTCGCGTTCCGTCGGCTCGAACGGCGGCGATGCCCATGCGCCTTCCGGACCGGTCGGCACGACGTCGGTGTGGCCGAGAAAGGCCAGCACCGGGCCGCCGTCGCCATGCGTCGCCCAGAGATTGTCGACATCGCCAAAACGCAGATGCTCGATGCGAAAGCCCACCGCCGCCAGACGCCCGGCGATCAGCGGCAGACAGCCGGCATCGTCCGGCGTGACCGAACGGCGGCGGATGAGGTCACAGGTCAGGTCGAGGACGGCGGACATTTATTTTCCGAAGCGCTTTTTGAAGGCGTTGTCGGTGAAGCCGACGCTGACCTCGTCGCCGTCGACCACCACGGGACGCTTGATCAACGCGGGATATTCCTTCAGCAGCAGCGTCCACTCCGGGTCGCTGCGCGGATCCTTGCGCTGCGGCAACAACGTGCGCCACGTGGTGGACGCCTTGTTGATCAGCTTGTCCCAGCCACCGAGCTTCTCCGACCACGCTTTCAGCGTCGACGCAGGCACCGGGTTCGCCCGGTAGTCCGCGAACTCGTGTTCCACCTCGAACCGGCCAAGCCAGTTGCGCGCTTTCTTGCACGTATCGCAGTTCGGCAAACCGTAAACGATGATCGCCATGACTCAGTCGCCGCTGCGCAGGAGTTCGTTGATGCCGGTCTTCGAACGGGTCTTTTCATCGACCTGCTTGACGATGATCGCCGCATACAGGCTATGGCTCCCGTCCTTCGACGGCAGACTGCCGGAGACGACGACGCTGCCCGCCGGCACGCGGCCGTAGGAAATCTCGCCCGTGGCGCGGTTGTAGATACGCGTCGACTGGCCGAGGAACACGCCCATGCCGATCACCGAGCCCTTCTCGACCACGACACCCTCGACGACTTCGGAGCGGGCACCGATGAAGCAGTTGTCTTCGATGATGGTCGGATTGGCCTGCAGTGGCTCGAGCACGCCACCGATGCCGACGCCGCCGGACAGGTGTACACCCGCCCCAATCTGCGCGCACGATCCGACCGTCGCCCACGTATCGACCATGGTGCCGGCACCGACGAAGGCGCCGATGTTGGTGTAGCTGGGCATGAGCACGACGTCTTTCGCGATGTGCGCGCCGCGACGGACCAGCGCACCGGGCACCACGCGCGCACCGAGCCGTCCGTATTCGGTGGCATCGCCATCGGTGAAACGCAACGGCACCTTGTCGAACGCGCTGGACGGACCGCCGTCGACGACGACGTTGCCGTTCATCCGGAAATACAGCAGCACGGCTTTTTTCAGCCACTGGTTGACCTTCCAGCCGCCGTTGCCGTCGGGCTCGGCGACGCGGTGCTCACCCGATTCGAGCAGATCGAGCACCTGGTTCACGGTGTCGCGGAGGCCACCCTCGATTTCGTTCTGGGTGAGGTCGGCGCGACGCTCGAAGGCGTCATCGATTACGGATTCAAGCGTCTGCATCTGCATTTACGACAGTCCTGGGGGTTTCGAAACCGATATGGCGAAGCAGGCAGGCGCGCAGGATCTCCCGGTGCTCGGAAGACAACGGCGCATTGCCGCGATCGGTAAGTTGGAAGAAATCTTCGACGCGCTCACCGAAGGTCGCGATCCGCGCATCATGCACGCGCACCTCGGCTTCGGCCAGCGCCTGCGCCACGGCGGCGAGCAGGCCGGGGCGATCGGTGCATACCAGCGCGAGCTGGGTGCGCTCGCCCGCATCGACGAACTCGATGCGTGGCGTCATCTGGAAATGGCGAAGGTGGCGGGAGATGCTCCGCTTGGGCGGCCCCTGCCCGGCAGCTTGCTCGAGCGCGTGACGCAGGCGCGCGCGCAACTCTTCCGCGCGCTGCAGCGATGCCGGCGCCTGCGAGTCCGACTCCAGCAACAGGAAGGTATCCAGCGCCATGCCCGTGTTCGACACGAGCACGCGCGCCTCGACGACCGAGAAGCGGAGACGATCGAGGACCGCGGTGACGGTGGCGAACAGGCCGTCCCTGTCGCTGGTGTAGATGAACAGCTCGGTGCTGCCGCGGACGGAGAACGGATGCACCTCGACCAGCGGCGTGGCTCCGCGCGATCGCAGGATGGCCGAGGTCTGCCAGGCGATCTGCTCCGGGCGGTGTCGCAGGAAACTGCTATCCGGGAATTCGGACCAGATCCGCGCGACCTCGTCGGCGGCGACATGTTCGCCCACCAGAATGCCCAGCGCACGCTCGCGGCACTCACGCACGCGCATGCCCGAGTGCGACGGCGGTGTGAGATCGCTGCGCAAGGCGAAACGGGTCGCCGTGTACAGGTCGGCCAGCAGGCGATCCTTCCAGGCATTCCACAGTTTCGGGCTGGTGCCGATGATGTCGGCGATGGTCAGCAGGTAAAGATGATCGAGATGCTCCCAGTCGCCGACCGTTCCCGCGAAGCGATGCACGACATCGGGATCGGTAATGTCCTGACGCTGCGCCGTCGTGCTCATCAGCAGGTGATGGCGCACCAGCCAGGCGACGAGATCGATGTCGTCGCCCGGAAGCCCGAGGCGTGCGCAGAAGGCGCGGGCGTCTTCCTCGCCGAGAACGGAGTGGTCGCCGCCGCGCCCCTTGGCGATGTCGTGGAACAAGGCCGCCAGCAACATGAGTTCAGGCTTGTCGATGTGCGGCCAGATCTCGCACGCGATCGGGAAGTCGCGGCGCGCCGCCGGATCCGCGAAGCGCGCAACGTTGCGCAGGACGCGAAGCGTGTGTTCGTCGACCGTGTACACGTGGAACAGGTCGTATTGCATGCGCCCGACCACCTTGCCGAACGCGGGAAGAATCGCCGCGAGCAGGCCATGGCGATTCATCCGCCATAGCGCCTCGACGGCCGGCGCCCCGCGCTTCAGCAGAGTGAGGAACGCTTCGAGCACCCTCGGATCATCGGCAAGCAGTTCGCCATGCGACGATACCGCGTGCTGGATACGCCGCATCGTTTCGGCGGTGAAGCCCGTGATGCCCGGCTCGTCGAGCCGCGCGATGAAAATCTCCACCAGTGCCGCCGGGCGGCGCACGAACAGCTCGGGATCGCGCACGGTGATGCGTGAACCGTAGCGCAGGTAGTCGGTGCCCACGCTCTCGGGCTCGCTCTGCGGATCCAGCATTTCCTCGAAACGTTCGACCAGCTGCGTGCCCGAGCGCTCGATCTGCGTGGCGGCGCGGTAATAGCCCTGCATGAACTGCTCGACGCCGAGGTTCTTCGCGTGCTCGTCCTCGAAGCCAAGCCGGGAAGCCAGCGCCCGCTGGTAATCGAACAGCAGGCGTTCTTCGGCACGCCCTGCCTCCAGATGCAGCGCATAGCGATAACGACGCAGGGTTTCCTCGGCACGGGTCAGCCGGGCAGCCTCCACGGGTTCCAGCAGGCCCTCGGCGACCATGGCATCGAAGTCCGGGGCGTCGGCCAGCCGACGGCCCAGCCAGCGCAAGGAGTCGAGCGTGCGCAGACCACCCGGCCCGTCCTTGAGGTTGGGCTCGAGATTCTGGGCGGTATCGTCGTAGCGGGCATGACGCGCGTCGCGCTCCGCCAGGCGCGCGGCCAGGTAGGCGCGCGGTGGCCATAGGGCGGGATCGTCGAGGATGCCGCGGAGCTCCTGGCCCAGGATCGGCCAGCCGGCCAGACGCTTCGCGTCGAGCAGGCTGGTGAAGACGCTGGCGTCCTGCGCGGCCAGTTCGCGGCATTGCGCGACCGTCCGCACGGCGTGGCCCGGCTTCAGGCCGATATCCCACAGGCAGCTGAAGAAGTTTTCCAGCGCGCGGTAGAGGGCCGGGGAGCTCTCGCCGACCAGAGCCAGAAGGTCGACGTCCGAGGCGGGAAACAGCATGCCCCGACCGAACCCGCCCACCGCGAACAGCGCGGCGGCGGCGATATCGCCCAGGCAGGCGCCCCATGCGTGGACGACCACGCGCTCCACGATCTCGGCCCGGCGACGGGCCAGCGCGGAAGCATCCTCACCGTCGTTGAAGGCGACGGTGAGCGCACGATCGACGTCGCCCATCAACTGACGGAGGGCGCGCCGCGCGTCGGGCGACACGCCCGAGCGGGGGACCACGGCGGGCAGGCGTGGAAGCGGTGGAAGCGTCACGTCGAAGCCCTCGGTGGAGTAAAACGAAAAACGTGTGTCAGGCGGCGTCCGGCCAGGGCGTCAGGATCTCGAAACCGTCGTCGGTCACGGCGATCGTGTGCTCCCACTGCGCGGACAGCGAATGATCCTTCGTGACCACGGTCCAGCCGTCCGGCAGCGACTTGGTCTGCGGTTTGCCGGCGTTGATCATCGGTTCGATGGTGAAGGTCATGCCCGGCTTCAGTTCCAGCCCGGTGCCGTTGCGGCCGTAATGCAGCACCTGCGGCTCGTCGTGATAGACCTTGCCGATGCCGTGGCCGCAGTACTCGCGGACCACCGAGAAACCGGCGGCCTCGGCGTGCTTCTGGATGGCCGCACCGACGTCGCCCAGCGTGGCGCCCGGCCTGACCGCCTCGATGCCCTTCATCATGGCCTCGAAGGTGGTATCGACCAGCCGTCTGGCCAGCACGCTGGGCGTGCCGACGAAATACATGCGGCTGGTATCGCCGTGCCAGCCATCCTTGATGACCGTGACGTCGATATTGACGATGTCGCCGTCCTTGAGGACCTTGGTTTCGGTCGGAATACCGTGGCAGATCACATGGTTGACCGAGGTGCAGACCGTTTTCGGGAAGCCCCGGTAGCCGACGTTGGCGGGGATCGCCTTCTGGACGTTCACGATGTGATCGTGGGCCAGGCGATCGAGGTGCTCGGTGGTGACACCCGGTTTCACGTGCGGCACCAGCATGGCCAGAACCTCGGCGGCCAGACGGCCCGCCTCGCGCATGCTCTGGATCTCTTCAGGGGTCTTCGGTACGACTGCCATGGCGGTTCTCTCTGTTCCTTTGCCCGCGGGTTTAGGGCCTGCCAGGAAAATGGCGGCGTCCCCGATGGAATTCCACCCCGATCTTGCGGCTGGGCGGTTCCGAAGGCTACAATTAGCGAGTTTTGCTGTCCGGCGAAGCCACTTATCCGTGGCCACGGCGGCGATACGAAGCGCGATTGTAACCGCATGGAGCCATTCTTGGCCCGGCCAAACCGTCGCATTTAACGCCACACACGCATCGGCACCGCCTTCGGGGTGCCTGGTCCGAGAGGACCGGGTCGAAGCCGGGGATGCGTGGAGGTCCCAACCCCCATAGAACCGCTCGATGCGGTTCGCCCAGGAGTAATTCCATGGCACAAGTCACCATGCGCGAGATGCTGGAAGCCGGCGTCCATTTCGGCCACCAGACCCGTTACTGGAACCCCAAGATGGCTCCGTACATCTTCGGCGCCCGCGGCAAGATCCACATCATCAACCTCGAGAAGACCCTTCCGCTCTTCACCGACGCGATGAACTTCCTCTCGGGCCTGGCCCAGAAGGGCGGCACCATCCTATTCGTCGGCACCAAGCGTTCGGCTCGTGAGTCGCTCGCCGAAGAAGCTTCGCGCGCCGGCCAGCCGTTCGTCACCGCCCGCTGGCTCGGCGGCATGCTGACCAACTTCCGCACGGTCAAGCAGTCGGTCGCCCGCCTGAAGGAACTCGAAGCCGCCGAAACCGACGGTTCGTTCGAGAAGCTGGTCAAGCACGAAGTGCTCGCCCGTCGCCGTGAGCGCGAGAAGCTGCAGAACTCGCTGGGCGGCATCAAGGACATGAACCGTCTGCCGGACGCCCTGTTCATCGTCGACATCGGTCACGAAGACATCGCCGTCCAGGAAGCCCGCAAGCTCGGCATCCCGGTCGTCGCCGTCGTCGATACCAACTACGACCCGGCCCTCGTCGACTACGCCATCCCGGGTAACGACGACGCCATCCGCGCCATCCAGCTCTACGCCCGCGCCGCTGCCGACTCCATCCTGGAAGGCAAGGCCGCCGCTCCGAACGCCGCCCGTGGCGACGCGAACGAGTTCGTCGAGATGGACGAGGAAGGCAACCCGGTCGCCAAGGACGAGGCCGCTCGCGGCGATCGTCGCGGCGCCCCGGCCAAGAAGGGTGCTCCGCGTCGCGAAGGCGGCCGTGACGGTGGTCGTGGCCGCGCGTAAGCGCCCCACCCCGTCCAGCTCTTCCGTTTCATCCGGCGCCGCGGCATGTCCGCCGCGGCGCCCATCAAAACTTTGAGGAACTACCATGGCTGAGATTTCCGCCAAGCTCGTCAATGAACTGCGTCAGCGTTCCGGCGTCGGCATGATGGAGTGCAAGAAGGCGCTCGTCGAAAACAATGGCGACATCGAAGTGGCGATGGAGTGGCTGCGCAAGAACGGCATGGCCAAGGCTGACAAGAAGGCTGACCGCGTCGCTGCCGAAGGCCTCGTCGCCATCGCGCAGAAGCCCGGCGTCGCCGCCCTGATCGAAGTCAACAGCGAAACCGACTTCTCCTCGCGCAACGAGCAGTTCATCCAGTTCACCAAGGACGTCGCCAACGCCGCCCTCGAGTCGGGCATCAACGACATCACGGCCCTCAAGGCCGCGAAGCTCGGCGACACCACGGTCGAGGAAGGCGCCAAGGCACTGACGCTCACCATCGGTGAGAAGTTCGACGTCCGTCGCATGGCCAAGATCGAGAGCACCGACACCATCGGCGCCTACTCGCACAGCGGCCGCATCGGCGTGCTGGTCAACCTGAAGGGCGGCTCGGAAGAGCTGGCCAAGGGTATCGCCATGCACGTTGCCGCGATGAACCCGAAGTTCGTCAAGGTCGAAGACGTCCCGGCCGATTTCCTCGAGAAGGAAAAGGAAATCGAGCTGTCCAAGATGACCGACAAGGACAAGGCCAAGCCGGCCGACATCCTCGACAAGATCGTCTCGGGCAAGGTCAACAAGATCCTCGCCGAAGTGACCCTCGTCGGTCAGCCGTACGTGCTGGACGGTGACGTCACGGTCGCTGAAGCCCTCAAGAAGGCCGGTGCCGAGATCATCTCGGTCCAGCGCCTGGCCGTTGGCGAAGGCATCGAGAAGGTCGTCGACGACTTCGCCGCCGAAGTCATGAAGCAGGCCGGTCTGGCGTAAGCCTCACCTCCTGGCACGACCTGAAAGAGCCGCGAGCGATCGCGGCTCTTTTTTTGTTTCCACAACCCTGAACGAACTCAGGAATGAAAACGCGAAACCCGGAAAACGTGACCTTGGCGCAGGAATTCACATAGCTGTAACAACCGACCACGCGTTAAACTACGGCCGTTTTGCCCCACACAAACTGGAGATCCCCGAATGAGCAATCCGCTGAAACACCGCCGCATCCTGCTCAAACTCTCCGGTGAAGCCCTGATGGGAACCGAGGACTACGGTATCGATCCCAAGGTGATCGGCCGCCTCGCCAAGGAGATCCTCGAAGTACGCGACGCCGGCGTACAGATCGGCGTCGTCATCGGCGGCGGCAACATCTTCCGCGGCGCCGGCCTGGCTGCCTCGGGCATGGATCGCGTCACCGGCGATCACATGGGCATGCTGGCCACTGTGATGAATGCACTCGCCATGCAGGACGCCATCGAGAAGCTGGGTGGCGAAGCCCGCACGATGAGCGCCATCAAGATCAACGAAGTCTGCGAAGACTTCATCCGTCGTCGCGCCATTCGCCACCTCGAGAAGGGCCGCGTCGCCCTGTTCGCCGCGGGTATCGGCAACCCGTTCTTTACGACGGACTCCGCGGCCGCCCTGCGCGCTGTCGAAGTCGGTGCGGACCTGTTGCTCAAGGCGACCAAGGTCGACGGCATCTACTCGGCCGATCCGAAGCGCGACCCGACCGCCGAGCGCTATGACCACCTGACCTACAACCAGGTGATCGAGCGCCGTCTCGAGGTCATGGACACCGCCGCCATCGCGCTGTGCCGCGAGAACAAGCTGCCCCTCCGCATCTACGACATGACCCAGCCGGGCAGCCTCATGCGCATCATGCAGGGCGAGCCCGTAGGCACGCTCGTCAACGCCGGCTGAATCCGCCGCTATCCGGCGCCCTGAGGGGCGCCGACGATCCTTGGCGCGCTGCGGCACGGCCGCACGCGCCCTCACTGCTATACTCGTCTGCTGACCAGTTCGACCGGAAACCAGCCCATGATCAACGACATCAAGAAAGATGCTGAGACCCGCATGGGCAAGAGCATCGACTCCCTCAAGCACGACCTCAAGACGATCCGGACCGGCCGCGCCAACGCGTCGATCCTCGACAACATCGTCGTCCCCTATTACGGCTCGCCCACTCCCCTCTCGCAGGTCGCCAACGTGAGCACGCCCGACGCGCGCTCGCTGTCGGTCAAGCCGTTCGACAAGAGCATGATCGGCCCGATCGAGAAGGCCATCATGGCTTCCGACCTCGGCATCACGCCGACGACGATGGGCATGGACATCCGCCTCAACTTCCCGCCGCCGACCGAGGAGCGCCGTAAGGAGCTCGCCAAGAGCGTCGCGAAGGAAGGCGAAGCCGCCAAGATCGCCATCCGCAACGTGCGCCGCGACGCCGTGCAGCATGTCGGCAAGCTGCTCAAGGACAAGGAAATCACGGAAGACGACCAGAAGCGTGCGGACGACGACATCCAGAAGCTGACGGACAAGTTCGTCAAGGAAGTCGACGACGTCGTCAAGGAAAAGGAAAAGGAGCTGATGGCGCTCTGACGCGCCATCGGACCGCATCCATGACCGCGAGGCCCGACGAAGGCAGGGTTCCCCGCCATCTCGCCATCGTGATGGATGGCAACGGGCGCTGGGCCAAACAGCGCCTTCGCCCGCGCACGTTCGGCCACCACGCCGGGCAGAAAGCCGTGCGCAAGGCCGTCGAGTTCTGCCTCCAGCGCGGCATCGCCTCGCTCACCCTGTTCGCCTTCTCCAGCGAAAACTGGAATCGCCCCGCCACCGAGGTGTCGGCGCTGATGGAGCTCTTCCTGAAGGCGATCGACAAGGAAGTGGACGAGCTGCATGGCCACGGGGTCCGCATCAGCTTCGTCGGCGACCTGGACGGTTTCGCGCCGGAACTCCGCCAGCGGATGCTCGACGCCATGGAGCGGACTGGCGGCAACCAGGCGCTCAACCTGAACATCGCCGTCAACTACGGCGGCCGCTGGGATATCGCCAACGCCGCGCGACTGGCCGCCGAAGCGGCAAGCCATGGCGAGTTCGCCCCCGGCGACATCGATGAGACACGCCTCGCCACGTACACCTGTCTCGCCGATCAGCCGCCGCTGGATCTGTTCATCCGCACCGGCGGCGAACGTCGCGTCAGCAATTTCCTGCTCTGGCAGATCGCCTACGCCGAGCTCTATTTCACAGACACCCTGTGGCCCGACGTCGACCAGGCCTGCCTCGCCGAGGCTCTCGACGACTATGCCCGCCGGGAGCGCCGATATGGCCGCACCGGCGAACAGGTCGCCCAAGGCTGACGCCGGACCGCCATGCTGAAACAACGCATCACCACCGCCCTGATCCTGCTTCCACTGGTTCTTGCGCTGATCCTCCTGCCGCCCACCGTGTACTTCGCCGCGGTGATCGCGCTGGTGTTCGTCGGTGCCGCGTGGGAGTGGAGCCTTCTGGCGGGCTGCCGCACCGCCGTCGGCCGTGGCATCGTCGTGGCGGGTGCCGCCGCGCTGCTGCTCGCCGTTCTGCTCATCGCCACGCCGGGCCTGCTCACCGTACTGACTCTCATGGGCGTGGCCTGGTGGATCGGCTGCTGCTTCTGGTTGCGACACTTCACCTTCGCCGCGGCGCCCAACGCCGAGAACCGCCTGCTGAAGATCGGCACGGGCGTCCTGGTCATCGTGCCGACCTTCGCCGCCGCCATGGCCCTGCACGGCAGCGACCGTGGCCACTGGTGGACCCTGCTTTCCCTCATGATCGTCTGGGCCGCCGACACCGGCGCCTATTTCAGCGGCCGCCAGTTCGGCCGCCGCAAGCTCGCTCCACGTATCAGCCCGGGGAAGACCTGGGCGGGCGTCTATGGCGCCGTGCTCGGTGGCGCCCTGGTCGCCGTGCTCGGCGGCTGGATGCTTGGCGTGAGTGACGCCGCCCACCTGATCGGGCTGGGCGTGCTGGGCGTGCTGACCGTCGCGATCGCCGTCGTCGGGGATCTTTTCGAGAGCCTCATGAAGCGCCACGCCGAGGTCAAGGATTCGGGCAACCTCTTCCCGGGCCACGGCGGACTGCTGGACCGCCTCGACAGCGTCTTCGCCGCCCTGCCGATCTTCGTGGCGGGCAAGATGCTGCTGGGCCTGTAGGCCATGGCTATCCGCAACGTCGCCGTCCTCGGTGCCACGGGCTCGATCGGGGGCAGCACGCTCGACGTCATCGCACGGCACCCGGATCGCTTCCGCGCCACCGTCCTCGTCGCCAACCGGGGCACCGAAGCGCTGGCCGCCCTCTGCGCACGCTTCCGTCCCGACCTCGCCATCGTCGCGGACCCTTCGATGGAAGCGGACCTCGCCCGTCGCCTCGCGGCGCTTGGCGTCCGCTGCGACGTCGCATCCGGCGCCGACGCGGTCAGCGCGGCGGCCGCGGGGCCGCTCTGCGACACGGTCGTGGCCGCCATCGTCGGTGCCGCGGGACTCGACTCGACGCTGGCCGCCGCACGTGCGGGCAAACGCCTGCTCCTGGCCAACAAGGAATCGATCGTCATGGGCGGCGCCCTGCTGCTCGAAGCGCTGCGCGCCGGTGGCGGCGATCTGATTCCGGTCGACTCCGAGCACAACGCCATTTTCCAGTGCCTGCCCGGCGGCCGGCCTGAACTGGCACGCGCCGGCGTGCGCCGGCTGGTGCTCACCGCCTCGGGCGGCCCGTTCCGCGGCCGCACCCGGGCGGAACTGGGCGGCATCACGCCCGATGAAGCCTGTGCGCACCCCAAGTGGTCGATGGGCCGGAAGATCTCGGTCGACTCCGCCACCCTGATGAACAAGGGCCTGGAGGTGATCGAGGCGCATCATCTGTTCGGCGCACCCGCGGACGCCATCGACGTGGTGGTGCATCCGCAGAGCCTGGTTCACTCGATGGTCGACTACGTCGACGGGTCGATGCTCGCCCAGCTGGGCAACCCCGACATGCGCACGGCCATCGCCTGCGCCCTCGCCTATCCGGAGCGGATCGAGGCCGGCGTCGCACCGCTCGATCTCGCCGCCCATGCCCGTCTCGACTTCGAAAAACCCGACACGGACACCTTCCGCTGCCTGGCCCTGGCCTTCGACGCCCTCCGGGCCGGAGGCGACGCCACCGCCATCCTCAATGCCGCCAACGAGGTCGCGGTAGACGCGTTCCTGGCCGGAACGCTGCCCTTCCTCGGTATTTCCGAGGTGGTCGAACGCGTTCTTGAGGAACTGCCGGCCAAACCCGTGGTCGATGTCCAGACGCTTGTGGAGCGTGATGGGGAAGCTCGCCGGGCGGCACGGGGCGTGCTCCACCGCGCTTACTGCTAAACTCGCTCCACTCCAACGTTTTTTATCTTCGAGACCCTCTTTTCCTGATGAGCCCCTTCCTCGGTTCCGTGTTCTGGCTGCTGGTCACGCTTGGCGTGCTGGTGACCTTCCACGAATTCGGCCACTACTGGGTCGCACGCCGCTGTGGCGTTCGCGTGCTCCGCTTTTCCGTGGGCTTCGGCCGGCCGCTGTGGCGTCGCGTCGCGAAAGACGGCACCGAATACCAGGTTGCCGCCATTCCGCTCGGCGGCTACGTCAAGATGCTCGATGCCCGCGAGGGTGACGTCGATCCGGCCTGGCGCGACCAGGAGTTCACGGGCAAGTCCGTGTGGAAACGCATCGCCATCGTCGCCGCCGGTCCGGCATTCAATCTGATTTTCACCATCGCCGCCTTCTGGGCGATGTATATGATCGGCAAGCCCGACTTCGCTCCCATCGTGGCCGCCGAGAAGGGCAGCATCGCCGAACAGGCCGGCATTCGCCCCGGCGATCGCCTTCTCGCCGTCAACGGCGAGGCCGTCGGCACCTGGAGCGACGCGCTGAACGGCGTGGTCAACGGCCTGCTCGGCAACGAACCACTGCCTGTCCACGTGAAGGGCACCGACGGCTCGCAGCGCGACGTCGTCCTGCCGATCCAGAAACTCGCCGACAGCGACGACATCGGCAAGCGCCTGACCCAGCTTGGCCTCGGCCTGCAGGCGCCGCCCGTGGTCGGCCAGGTGGTTCCGGGCGATCCGGCCTCCGCCGCCGGCATTCATAGCGGCGACCGCATCGTCAGCGTCAACGGCAAGCCGGTCGCCGACTTCTCCGACTTCACCACGCTGGTCCCCGAGCAGGCCGCCATCTCGCCGAAGCTGGCCATCGGTATCGTGCGCGACGGCCAGGCGAAGACGTTCGACGTCACCGCACGCATGCGCTCCGAACAGGGCCAGCCCAGCCGCTGGCTGATCGGCGTCAGCAGCCAGGCCATGGAAGCCGCCACGCTCCGCTACGGCCCCGTACGGGCTTTCAGCGAGTCGCTCCGGGCAACCTGGGCGGGCACCACCTCCACCTTCAACCTGATCGGCAAGATGTTGTCGGGTCAGGCGTCCACCAAGAACCTGTCCGGCGTCATCGGCATCGCGCAGGTCGCCAACGATTCCGCCAACCGCGGCCTGGGCTGGTTCCTCAGCTTCCTGGCCCTGGTCTCGCTGAGTCTTGCGATCTTGAACCTCCTGCCCATCCCGGTCTTGGACGGTGGACACCTGCTGTATTACCTTATCGAGTTGGTCAAAGGCAGCCCGGTCAGCGAGCGCACCATGATCGCTGGCCAGTACGTAGGCATCGCCCTGTTGTTCACCATGATGGGGCTGGCGTTCTTCAACGACATCCAGCGACTGCTTGTTTCTTGACACATCCGTATCACCCAGGCCCCGGACGCTCCCGCGCCCGTAGCCGAACGACGCCGGGCACGAGTCCGGCGCGTGCTCCTCTTCGGTCACCGGCCTCGTCCGCCGGCGACTGGAATTAACCCAACGGAATCGACGATGAAGCGTATCGCCGCCCTGATCTTGCTCGCCTCCCTGTCCGCCAATGCGCTTGCCGCTTTCGAGCCGTTCGTCGTTTCCGACATTCGTATCGATGGCCTTACGCGTATCGCGCAAGGCACGGTGCTGAGCTACCTGCCGATCGAAAAGGGTGAAACCCTTAGCGACGACAAGGCCCAGGCCGCCATCCGCGCCCTGTACCAGACCAAATTCTTCAGCGACGTCGAACTCGACCGCCAGGGCGACATCCTGGTGATCAAGGTCGTCGAACGCCCGGCTATCGCCAAGCTCACGCTGCGCGGTAACAAGGACATCAAGGAAGACGACCTGCGCAAGGGTCTGAAGGAGATCGGCCTGGCCGAAGGCGAGACCTTCGACCGCCTGTCGCTCGACCGTGTCCAGCAGGAACTCATCCGTCAGTACTACAACCGCGGCAAGTACAACGTGTCGGTCGATCCGCACGTGACCCAGCTCGACCGCAACCGCGTGGCGATCGACATCGAAATCCGCGAAGGCAAGGCGGCGAAGATCAAGGAGATCAACGTCGTCGGCAACAAGGCCTTCACCGATAAGGCCATCCGCGAAGGTTTCGAGTCCAACACCAGCAACTGGCTGTCCTGGTACTCCAAGGACGACCAGTACTCGCGCGAAAAGCTCTCCGGCGATCTGGAGAAGCTCAGCAACTACTACATGAATCGCGGTTACGCCGACTTCGGTATCGATTCGACCCAGGTCGCGATCAGCCCCGACAAGCGCGCGATGTACGTCGATGCGTCGGTGAAGGAAGGCGAGGTCTATACCGTCTCCGACGTGAAGCTCCTCGGCGAACTGATCCTTCCGGAAGAAACCCTGCGCAAGCTGGTCTTCATCAAGAAGGGCGACACCTTCAACCGCGGCGCGATCGAAGCCAGCGATGACGCCATCAAGGGCATCCTCGCGAACATCGGTTACGCGTTCGCCAAGGTCACCCCGATTCCCAAGCTCGACAAGGACAAGCGCACCGCCGACCTCACGCTCTTCATCGAGCCGGGCAAGCGCGTGTACGTCCGCCGCGTGGTCTTCCAGGGCAACACCCGCACGGAAGACGAGGTCCTGCGTCGTGAAATGCGTCAGCTCGAAGGCGCGTGGTATTCGCAGGGCGCCATCGATCGTTCGAAGACCCGTCTGCAGCGCCTCGGCTACTTCAAGACCGTCGACATCGACAAGGCACTCGTGCCGGGCACCGTCGATCAGGTCGATCTGACCGCCAAGGTCGAGGAGCAGTCCGCCGGCTCGCTGATGTTCGGCGTCGGTTACTCGCAGTACTCGGGCATCATCCTCTCGGCCTCCGTGTCGCAGAACAACTTCCTGGGCACCGGCGACCGCTTCTCGATCGGCGCGGAAACCAGCACGTACTACAAGCGCGTCAACGCCAGCTACACCAATCCGTACCTCACGGATTCCGGCATCCAGCTCGGCTACAACCTCGGTTACAGCAAGCTGGATTACGGCGATACCGATCTGGCGAACTACACGTACAGCACCAAGTCGTTCGAAACGACCCTGTCGTTCCCGATCACCGACTTCGACTCCGTGTCGACGAGCCTGGGTGTCAGTTCCAACCTGATCAACACGTCGTATTACACGCCGGAAGCGCTGGTCGGCTACCAGAACGCGCTGGGCAACAAGACGATCCATTCGTGGACGTCCAGCCTCGGCTACACGCATGACACGCGTAACAGCTACTGGGCTCCGACCCGCGGCGGCCAGCTGACGGCCTCGGTGTCCGGCGCGCTGCCGGGTTCGACCGTGCAGTACTACAAGCTGTTCGGCGAAGCCAACCACTACTGGCCGATCGGTAAGGGCTTCGTGCTCTACCTCGACGGTCAGGTCGGTTACGGCAAGACCTACGGCACGACCTACAGCAACACGTCGTACCAGATGAATGCCGACGGCACCATCGCGAAGGATGCCAGCGGCAACCCGATCGTCGAGTACCAGAAGGGCGACAAGGTGGCGTTCCCGTTCTGGGAGAACTACTACGCCGGCGGTGTGCGTGACGTCCGCGGCTTCCAGGACAACACCCTGGGTCCCCGCCTGTGCGACGGCGGGAGCACCTCCTCCACGCCGGACAGCAAGGGCAAGTGCACGGGCGGCTATTACAGCTACGGCCAGCCGGTCGGTGGCGCGTTCAAGGTGCTCGGCACGGCGCAGATGTTCCTGCCGCTGCCGTTCCTCAAGGACGTGAACACCGCCCGCGTCTCCTGGTTCGTCGACGTCGGTAACGTCTACAAGGACTACGGCTCGTTCGACGCCAGCGAGCTGCGCGCCTCGACCGGTCTGTCCCTGCAGTGGCAGGCGCCGATCGGCCCGCTGATCATCAACTTCGCCGTGCCGTTCCGTAAGAAGGACGCCGACAACCGCTTCGTCGAACGCATCCAGTTCACGTTCGGCAACACGTTCTAAGCGACACCGCAGGACCGCGCCCCGCGCGCGAAAAGCCAACGAAGCGGCATCGCCGTTTCGTACGATAATAAGAGGGGTGGCCGGTGCAAACCCGGCCACCCCTTTTCTTTGGGAGCCCCCCGTGAGCGGAAATCCGCAGTACACCCTGGCCGAGCTGGCCGAGCGCTTCGGCCTCGAGGCCCACGGCGATCCGACCACGACGGTCGACGGCGTCGGCACGCTGGCCGCGGCTACGGCCAGCCAGTTCACCTTCCTGTCCAACCCGAAATACACCTCGCAGCTGGCCGAATCGCAGGCCGGCATCGTCGTGCTCGGCGCGGATCAGCTGCCACTGCGCAACGGTGCCGCGCTCGTCGCGAAAGACCCCTACGTGGCCTATGCGAAGATCGCCGCCCTCTTCGAAAAACACCCGGCGTCACCGCGCGGCATTCACCCCAGCGCGGTGGTGGCACCGTCCGCCCGCGTTCACCCCACCGCATCGGTGGGTCCGTGCTGCGTGGTCGAGGACAACGCCGTCATCGAGGAGAACGCGATCCTGGGCCCGCATTGCACGATCGGGCCGGGCTGCGTGGTCGGCGCGGGTTCGCGCCTCGTCGCCCGGGTCACCCTGGTGATCCGCGTGACCCTGGGCAGGCGCGTCCTGATCCACCCGGGCGCGGTGATCGGCTCCGACGGCTTCGGCCTGGCCTTCGACCGCGACCACTGGATCAAGCTTCCCCAGCTCGGCGGGGTCCGGATCGGGGACGACTGCGAGATCGGCAGCAACACCACGATCGATCGCGGCGCGCTGGAAGATACGGTGCTGGAGGAGGATGTCCGCCTCGACAACCAGATCCAGATCGCCCATAACGTGCATATCGGTGCCCACACGGCCATGGCCGGGTGCTCGGCGGTCGCCGGCAGCGCGAAGATCGGCCGTTACTGCCTGATCGGCGGTAACGCGGGGGTGCTGGGCCACCTCGAACTGGCCGACCGGGTTACCATCACGGCGAAGAGCCTGGTCACGTCATCGATCAGGGAAGCCGGCGAGTACTCCTCCGGCACCCCGCTGCAGGAAAACCGCCAATGGCGGCGGAACGCGGCGCGCATGAAACATCTCGACGAATACGTGCGCCGCATCGCGGCGCTGGAAAAGGAAAAAGGGCAATGACCGAATCGAAAGCCGCCGTGACGCTCCCCGTCGACGTGGAGCAGATCCAGCGACTCCTGCCGCATCGCTATCCGTTTCTGCTGGTCGATCGCGTCATCGAGATCGAGCCGGGCAAGTCGATCGTGGCGATCAAGAACGTCTCGATCAACGAGCCGTTCTTTCAGGGTCATTTCCCGGGTCATCCGGTCATGCCCGGCGTCCTGATCGTCGAGGCCCTGGCACAGACCGCCGGCCTGCTGACGCAGATCACCAGCCAGATGGATGGCCAGAGCGGCAGCCCGTTGTTCTACCTGGTCAAGGTGGACAACGCGCGCTTCTCCGCCGTGGTCGCCCCGGGCGACCAGCTGCGTATGGAAGTCTCGCTGAAGCGCCTCATCCGCGGCATGGGCCTGTTCGAAGCCAGGGCCCTCGTCGATGGCAAGGTCGTCGCCTGCTGCGAGCTGATGTGCGCAGCGAGGAACGACAAATGATTCATCCCTCCGCGCAGATCGATCCGTCGGCGCGCATCGCGGATAACGTCAGCATCGGTGCGTTCAGCGTGATCGGTGCGGACGTCGTCGTCGGCGAGGGAACCACCATCGGTCCTCACGTGGTGATCGAAGGCCCCACCGTCATCGGTCGCGACAACCGCATCTCGCAGTTCGCCTCCATCGGCGGCGCACCGCAGGACAAGAAGTGGCAGGGTGAGCGCACCGAGGTCATCATCGGCGACCGCAACCTCATCCGCGAATTCGTCACGATCAACCGCGGTACCGGCGACGGTGGCGGCATCACGCGCATCGGTAACGACAACTGGCTGCTCGCCTACGTGCACATCGCGCACGATTGCCAGGTCGGCAATCACGTGGTGTTTTCCAACTATTCGGCGCTGGCCGGACATGCGGAAATCGGCGACTGGACCATCATGTCGGGCTATTCGGGCGTGCACCAGTTCTGCAAGGTGGGCGCGCACGCGTTCATCGGGATGGGCTGCCTCGTAGGCTCGGACGTTCCGCCGTTCGTCATGATGGCCAACGAGACCCGTGGCCGTCCGCGCGGCATCAACAGCGAAGGCCTCAAGCGTCGTGGCTTCGACACGGCCCGCATCGCCGCCATCAAGCGCGCCTACCGCACGCTGTACATGGCCGGCCTGCCTCTGGCCGAAGCGCGTGAGCAGTTGCTCTCGCAAGCCGAGAACAGCGAAGACGTCCGCCAGATGCTCGAGTTCCTGGATCGCAGCGAGCGCTCGCTCGCCCGGTAATGCCCGTCGGCGCCAGGGGGCGCCGACACTTCGCCAGGCCGGCACGCCGGTCGAGGGAGACCCGTACACCATGCAGCACACCCCCTCCTCCACCGACGCCCCGGTCATCGCGCTCATCGCGGGCGAAGACTCCGGCGACCAGCTCGGTGCCGAGCTCATCGAGGCGCTTCGTACGCGCTATCCCGGTGCCCGCTTCGTCGGCATCGGCGGCCGGCGCATGCTCGCCCAGGGTTTCGAGTCCTGGTACGACATCCGCGAACTCTCCGTCATGGGCTTTGCCGAGGTAGTGAAACACCTGCCCCGCCTGCTCGGCCTTCGCAAGGCGCTGCTCGGTAAACTCCTTTCCCTGCGTCCCGCTGTCGTCGTCGGCATCGACGCGCCGGACTTCAATCTTGGGGTGGAGCGCAAGCTCAAGGCGGCCGGTCTGCGCACCGTGCATTACGTCAGCCCTTCGGTCTGGGCCTGGCGCGAAAAGCGTGCCGAGAAAATCGGTCGCTCCGCCGACCGCGTGCTCTGCCTGTTCCCCATGGAGCCGCCGATCTATGCGAAGCATGGCATCGACGCGCGCTTCGTGGGCCATCCGCTGGCCGATCGCTTCCCGATGGTTTCCGACCGTGCCGCTGCCCGCGAGACGCTGGGTCTGCCACACGACGCCCCGGTGCTTGCCGTGCTTCCGGGAAGTCGCCCCAGCGAGATCGAACGCGTCGGCGCGATCTTCATCGCGGCCGCGCGCCGTGTCGCCGAAGCCATGCCAGCTGTGCGGATCGTCGTGCCGTCGGCCAACGAGCGCGTCCACGCGCAGCTGCAAGCCCTGCTCGCGAACTTCCCGGGTACCCCACCGATACTCACCGATGGCCAGGCACACGACGTCATGCTGGCCGCGGACGCGGTCCTGCTGGCCTCCGGCACGGCCACGCTCGAAGCGATGCTGGCAAAACGCCCGATGGTGGTCGGCTACCGCGTCTCGCCCACCAGCTACCGGATCGCCGTCGCGCTGCGCATGCTGAAAACGGACGTCTACAGCCTGCCCAACATTCTTGCGCGAGCCTGTGGCCTCGGCAAACGCCTGCTGGTCCCCGAGTTCATGCAGGATGAGTGCACCCCCGACAACCTGTCCCGCGCGACGCTGGAGCTCCTCGGCGACAGCGAACGCCGCGGCGCCATCGTCGCCGCGTTCGAGTTCCTGCACCAGGAACTGCGCGGCGGCCTCGAAGGCCGCGCCGCCGATCATGCGGCGGACGCCATTGCCGACCTGATCGCGGTACCGGACTTGCCGACGGCCAGCGCCGGACACTAGGCTTCGCATCATGCCCCGCAAGCGCAACGTCAGCTCCCAGCTCGCCCGCGACCTCGTCGTTGCGGGCGTGGACGAGGCCGGCCGCGGTCCGCTGGCCGGGCCGGTCGTCGTATCCGCCGTCATCCTGGATCCGGCCCGCCCGATCCGTGGCCTCAACGACTCCAAGCAGCTGAACGAGGACGTCCGCGAGAAGCTCTACGGGCGCATCATCGAACGCGCGATCGCCTGGTCCGTGATCTTCGTCGAGCGCGAGGAAATCGACCGGATCAACATTTTCCAGGCGACGATGGTCGGCATGACGCGTTCCCTGATGGGCTTGTCGCACACTCCCCACATCGCGCTGATCGACGGCAACCGCCTGCCGCGCACCCTGCCCTGCGAAGGCCGCGCGGTCATCGGCGGCGACGCCACCGAGCCGGCCATCAGCGCCGCCTCGATCCTGGCCAAGGTCAGCCGCGACCGGCACATGCATGCGCTGGATGCGATGCATCCTGGCTATGGCTTTGCGAAGCACAAGGGTTACGGCGTACCCGAGCATCTCGATGCGCTTTCCCGTCTGGGGCCGTGCGATGCCCATCGCCGCAGTTTTGCGCCGGTGAAGCGGTGGTTCGAGCCTGAGGTCCAGCCGATCGCCGATTTGTTCGCCGTTGCTGGGTAGGCTGTCGGGCGGCTCGGCTTCGCCATCGCGTTTGGCTTTGTCGCGGCGTGCGGTGTGTTCGGGAAGAGCCGGCGGGTGCCACCCTCGCGTCCACGCCTGCGGCGACCCCTCAATGAAAGGCCGCTACCGCGGCCGTGTATCAATGGCCTTCGGCCGGGTCGGGCTCCAACTGGGGGTTTTCGAGTCGGCTGTCCCTGCCTCCCCGAAAACGGCCGGTCATCCCTGACCGGCCCCACTCTCGCGGCCTCTTCCAGTCGGAGCCCTCGCCTGCGGCTACCGGACGCGAGGGTGGCACCCGCCGGCTCTTTGGGGGACTGAGGCATCGTGCGGCCGAGCCGCGGCTCGCTTCGTGGCTGGGACCGCTCGCCTGCCTGTTTCGGATGGCCTCGTTCGCC